>JAUYSA010000076.1 GCA_030696545.1 Hyphomonadaceae bacterium | reverse complement strand
AAGTACCGTGAGGGAAAGGTGAAAAGAACCTTATTGGAAGAATCCATTGAAAAGAGGAGTGAAATAGAACTTGAAATTATATATTAAACGAGCTATTGTTGAAATTTTTTTTGACAATGTACCTTTTGTATAATGGGTCAGCGAGTAAATTAATTTAGCAAGTTTAATTTTTTAAATAGACTAAGCGAAAGCGAGTTTTAAAGAGCGATAAGTTAAATTAATTTAACCCGAAACTAAATGATCTAATCATTTGCAGTTGAAATTTTTTTGAGGACCGAACTCGTGTATGTTGCAAAATACTGAGATCACGAATGGTTAGGGGTGAAAGGCTAATCAAATTTAGAAATAGCTGGTTTCCGCGAAATCTGTTTAAGCAGAGTGTTATTATTTTATCTGTAAAGGTAGAGCAATTGATAAGCTAGGGGAGTTTGTTAACTTTACCGAATTTAACAAAACTACGAATGTTACAAAGATAAAAAAATAATAAACAGACTGTGAGTGCAAAGATTCATAGTCGAGAGAGAAAAAGCTCAGATCATAAGTTAAGGTCTTTAAAATATAACGTAGTGACTAAAGTTGAAAAAAACCAAGACAATCAAAATGTAGGCTTAGAAGCAGCCATCATTTAAAGAAAGCGTAAAAGCTCATTGATCTAATTAAGTTTTTTTCTGCTGATAATGTAAAGGGACTTTAGTTATATACCGAAACTATGAATTATTAAATAAAAATAATGGTAGTGGAATATTTTGTAAGTTGTTAAAGCTATATTGTGAAATATAGTGAAGACATCAAAAGAAAGAATGCTGATATGAGTAACATACAAATAATGTTTGAATCATTATGGCCGAAAATCTAAGGTTTTCTCTAGGAACAATTTTTAACGGAGAGTTAGACGGCCCCTAAGAAAAAAGTGATAACTTAATTTTAATGGGAAAAAGATTAATATTTCTTTTCTTTTTTGTAGTGACAATGAAAATTTTTGGGTATTATTTTATTGGATTATAACTATACAAGAATTTTTATTCAGGAAATAACTACAATAATTATAATTTAAGTGTATTTTGATATATCATTCAGAATAATTTTATTTAAAACCGTACTAAATCCACCACTGGTTGATAGGTAGAGTATACTGAGGCGGTGAGAGAATAACCTTGAAGGAATTCGGCAAATTAACTCTGTAACTTCGGAAGAAAGAGGATTTATAATTAACATTTTATTTAAAAAAAATAATTTTGCATGAATTAAAAAGTTTTCACTTTTTAATCTTTAATTATAAATGGCACGAACCAGGGGATAGCGACTGTTTATTAAAAACACAGGACTCTGCTAAATCGTAAGATGATGTATAGGGTCTGACGCCTGCCCAGTGCTGGTGTGGATAAATATAAAAGTGCAAGCTTTTATTATAACCCCCAGTAAACGGCGGCCGTAACTCTAACGGTCCTAAGGTAGCGAAATTCCCTGTCGCTTAAGTTGTGACCCGCATGAATGGCGTAACGACTTTCCTACTGTCTCCAGGGTTAACTCAGTGAAATTGCAGTTTCCGTGAAGATGCGGAATATTTATAATTAGACGGAAAGACCCTTTGCACCTTTACTACAGTTATAAAGTGTTTCAAGTATTTTTTTATGTAGAATAATTAAGATATTTAGGATACTTTAGTGTGAGCTAAACGTTGAGATGTCAGTGAAATATTAATTATTAAAGTATTAGAAACTAAATTTATGGTAAAAAATTTTATAGCGGGTAGTTTGACTGGGGCGGTGTCCTCCGAAAAAGTAACGGAGGAGCGCATAAGGTAATTTCTTAGAAATCATATGATTTCTTTATGAGTGTAATGGCTAAAAATTGCTTGACTGATAATGATTTACAAATCAAACAGAAACGTAAGTTGGTCATAATGATCCGATAACACTAAATGGGAAAGGTAATCGATTACCGGATAAAAGGTACGCAAGGGATAACAGGCTAATGATTCCTGAGAGCTCACATCGACGGGATCGTTTGGCACCTCGATGTCGGCTCATCACATCCTGGAATTGAAGAAGACTCCAAGGGTTAGGCTGTTCGCCTATTAAAGTGGTACGTGAGCTGGGTTTAGAACGTCGTGAGACAGTTCGGTTCCTATCTGTTATAAATAGAGGAAAATTGAGAGAATCTTTTTCTAGTACGAGAGGACCGGAAAGGAAATGCCTCTGGTTAATTAGTTGTAACGCCCGTTGCATAGCTAAGTAGCTAAGCATTATAATATAACCATTGAATGCATATTAAATGGGAAGATAATCTTAAAAAATTTTTCTTTGAGTTTGTAGAAGGCTACTACAGCATTAGGTCAAGTATAAAAGTATAGTAATATATTTAGTTTATTGATCCTAATTACTTAAATGTTAATGTTTTTAATTATTTTAAAATTTTTAAGTATTTAATTAAACTTAATTTGATGTTGAGGATATAGAAATTAATTAATTATTTTATATATTTTAATTATAATTCATGAGTTTGATCCTGGCTCCGATTGAATGCTGGTGGTATGTATTGACACATGCAAGTTGAACGAAGTTAATTTTATATTAATTTAGTAGCGTACAGGTGAGTATTTTAAAGAATTTTTCTTGCAGTACAGCATAGTTTTAAATAATTCTGTATAATGTTTCTGATCATATTTTTAATTAATATATTTCATATGATCGTAATTTTTAGGAACCAAAGATTTAATATTGCTGTTAGAAAAAGCTTTAATAGGATTAGGTTTAATAGTAATTTTTTATAAAAGATCTTTATAAAAAGGGTAACTGCCTACTATACTAATGATCCTTAGTTGGTCTGGGAGGATGATCAACCACATTAGGACTGGAAAAATGCCTAACTTCCTTAGCGGGGCAGCAGTGGGTAACTTTGGACAATGAGCGAAAGCTTGATCCAGCAATACCACATGAGAGAACTTAAGGTTGTAAATTACTGTAAATTTCAATATGCAATGATAAAAAAATTTTATGATAGTAATTGTATACAGTCCCGACTAACCTCGTGCCAGCAGTCGCGGTAATACGAGGGGG
>JAUYSA010000142.1 GCA_030696545.1 Hyphomonadaceae bacterium | reverse complement strand
GACGCAGTACAATGGCGCACCTGCCGGGCAGACGATTTTCCACCTGCATGTTCACGTCATTCCAAGATACTCCAACCTGCCCCTCCAGCCCCATCACGGCGGAAAACCAGCCGATATCGACGTGCTGCGCGAGCAGGCTGCGAGGATCGCCGCGTCGCTTTGACCGGCGATAGTTGAGGGCTGAAGCTCGCCGCAGTGCAAAACGCGTGATCGCGAAGCCTCTCGGCGCGCGAAAGCTATCATTTGCTAGCTTTTGACAGTTTTATCAGACCACGCGCTGTAGCTTTGCCCCTGTGGAACTTGCTGCGCTTGCGAGCGTTCAGACAACCGGGGCAAGGCATTCAGCTTACGGAAATCAACATGGGTTTCGATTCAGCGACTGCGATCGTTCACGGCCTGAATCCGGAACGTCGCATTGCTGCCAGGCCTGCGCTTCGGCGCGCCGCCATGATCGGAAACTTCCCGCCCCGCAAATGCGGCATCGCCACATTCACGCGCGACAGTTTCGAGAGCCTGCGCACCGCCATGCCAAAGACGACTTGGAGTCTTGTGGCGATGGAAGATCGCTCAGGCGGCCATGTTTATCCGGACGCCGTGACGCACGTGATCCCGCAGGACGACCTAGCATCCTATGAAAGCGTCGCGGACGATCTCAACCGTTCGGGCGTTGAGACAGTGTTCGTGCAGCACGAATTCGGGATTTACGGCGGCGATTCCGGCTCGCACCTGCTGGTTCTGCTTCGCCGCCTGCGAATGCCGGTGATCGTCACTCTGCATACGGTTCTGGAAAAACCGAGCCCGGTCCAGAAAAAGGTTCTGGAAGAAATCATCAGCATCGCATCGGCCGTGATCGTCATGAGCGAGATGGGCGCGGATATTCTCGACCGCGTTCATGGCGCCGGACCGAAGAAGGTTCATGTCATTCCGCACGGCGCACCGGAGCGGCCGTTCTCGTCGCCCGAGCTATTCAAGGCGCCGCTCGGCCTCGCCGGTCATAAAGTGATAATGACGTTTGGCCTGCTCTCGCCCAACAAGGGGATCGAGACGATCATCAAGGGTCTGCCTTCGATTCTCGCACGCCATCCGGACGCGGTTTACCTGATTGCAGGCGCCACGCACCCTCACCTCGTCGCCCATGCAGGCGAAGCCTATCGCGACAGCCTGATCGAACTTGCGCGCTCACTGGGCGTGGTCGATCATCTGCGCTTCGTGAACCGTTTCCTCGGCGATGACGAACTGGTCGATCTGCTGCAGGCGGCCGACCTTTATGTGACGCCGTATCTAACGGAGGCCCAGATCACCTCGGGCACGCTGGCCTACGCAATCGCGCTCGGCAAGCCGGTGATATCGACGCCTTACTGGCATGCCAAGGAAGCGCTGGCGGACGACGTCGGCATACTATGTGCGTTCAACGACACACGCGCTTTCGCGACTGCAGTCACAGATTTGCTGTCCGACCCAGCTAAACGGGACGCCATGGCGCGTCGCGCCTACAGCGCTGGCGAGCCTTCGCGGTGGCGCAAGGTTGCGGATTCCACGATCGACCTCGCCCTTGCCTGCCGCAGCACTCATGAGAAACGCAAGGAAGAAGCGTTTCGCAATCTCGCCCGGCCGAAACTCGACGGCCTGCTGCGCATGTCGGACGATTGCGGCGTCTATCAGCATTCGCGCTTCGGCGCCCCTGATCGCCGTCACGGCTATTGCACGGACGACACCGCGCGCGCGCTCAGTCTGATGGCGCGTCTCGCTTCGGAAGGCATTGTCGAACCGGCGGCGTTGAAACTGGCGAATTCATGCGCTGCTTTTCTGAGCCACGCCTGGAATGAAGAAGCTGGCCGGTTCCGCAATTTCATGAGCTTTGACCGCCGCTGGCTGGACGATGGCGGGTCGGATGATTGCTGCGCGCGCGCGCTGGAGGCGGTCTGCCTTGTCGCGCGTGAATGGCCACAGGGCAATCTGCGCGACTGGGCTGCGGACCTGGCACGGGAAGCGCTGCGCCATGTTGGCGAATGGTCGTCGCTGCGCTCTCAGGCGCTGATCATCAAGGCCTGTCTTTCGGCCGAAGGCAGCGTCATCGGCGAGGAAGAAGTGCGCCGGCACATCTATGACTGCGGCACGGTGCTGTTGACGGCGCTTCAAAAAGGCCGCGCGGACGGGCATGGCTGGTTTGAGCCGTGCTTCGCTTACGACAATGCGCGCCTGCCTGAGGCGCTGATCCTGGCCGGCGAGCGGCTGCAGGACCCTGACATGCTGTCGATGGGGCTCGAAGCGCTTGAACTGGTCATGAAGCTGCAGACGACCAAGCAGGGCTGGTTCTCGCCCGTCGCCACCAGCAGCTTTGACACCAACGGCGCCGACCACGCTCATTTCGACCAGCAACCCATTGAGGCGCTGGCGACTGTCGAAGCGTGCTTTGCAGCCTGGCACGCGACCGGAGACACGCAACATTGCGTCGCTGCTCGTTTGGCTTTCGAATGGTTCGGTGGCTTCAACGTGCATGGGCTTGCGCTTGCCAATCCGGGCGATGGGATCTGCCATGATGGGCTCACGGTTGCGGGGCTTAACGGCAACCACGGGGCTGAATCTATCCTCAGCTATCATCTCGCCGCTGCATCCGTCCGTACGTTTCTAATTCGCCAACCCGCCGGCGCGAACTAACTCAAGTTACGATCATGACTGAGGGCGGGACGCGGATGGATATGCGACACTTCGATACCGAGCTATGCGCGGACCCTTCGCGCGTGGTGCTTCGGCCGTTCAGCATCTCCTCGGAGCCCCGCAGCAGCGCGCATGGCGCAATGACGCGGGCCGAGCGCATCACTCGGGCAGTGATGAAACTGAGCGATGACGAGTGCCGTAAATATCTCAATGAAGTCGATGGCGACTTCTTTGGCAGACACTGGCAGACCCACTCGATCTTCCTCGACCGCTTCAATCAGGTCCGGGACATGATTGGCGACCTGAAGGAGGTCAGCGAAGCCCACGCGAAGCTGATCGGTGCATACTTCAGTCACGAATATTCCTACGCGGCCGCAGCGATCATGAACCCCTCGATCGTGCCCCACCCTGACCAATCCGGCATGCGTGATGGGGCGGTGAAATTCGTCATGTCACTACGCACGGTTGGCGAGGGACACATATCGTCGATCTCGTTCCGCGAAGGCGTCGCGATGGAGTCCGGCGACTTCACGCTGTGGCCGGAAACGCCTTTCGCAATTGCCGCCTCATCCGACTCCCACGACGGCGAAGGCGGCCCCGTGACGGTTCGACGCCACGAATCCTCTCCCCTTTCCGGCGTGGTGATCTTCCCGATCACCCGCGCGCAGAAGAATGGCCTGGAAGACCTTCGCCTCGTGCAGTTCACCGAAGACGACGGATCGAAGCACTTCTACGGCACCTACACCGCCTTCTCCGGCCGCGATGTCGGCTGCGAGATGATGACCACTGACAAATTCTCGGAATTCAATCTCACGCCGTTGCGCGGCGCCGCTTCTGGCCACAAGGGCCTCGCCCTCTTTCCGCGCAAGATTGACGGGCGCTATTGCGCCATAGGGCGTCTCGACCACGAGTCCCTCTACTTCCTGCAGAGCGACGACCGCTTCATCTGGAACTACGGCAAGCGCGTGATGGGGCCCAAATACCTTTGGGAGCTGGTGCAGATGGGCAATTGCGGATCGCCCATCGAACTCGACGAGGGCTGGCTGCTGCTGACCCATGGCGTCGGCGCGATGCGCCAGTATTCGATGGGCGCCGTCCTGCTCGACAAGAAGGACCCGTCGAAAGTGATAGGCCGTTCGACTGAGCCCTTCCTCACGCCTGTCGACGAGACGCGCGAGGGGTATGTGCCGAACGTGGTTTACACCTGCGGGATGCTGCGCGTCGGCGAGCGTCTGCTAATCCCCTATGGGGTCGCAGATTCTGCCGTGCGGTTCATTTCCGTGCGGATCAGCGACATGCTGGCTTCGTTGAGCTAGGCCTTTCGACGCGCTCGCAGAAGCCAGCAGGCGCTTGCCTATGCCTTGGCACTGGCGCGGATCTGTTCAAGCGAGATCTTGCCGCGCACAAGCTGGCTGTAGTCGTCAGCCAGTGCGCCGGTGATGTTGCCGGGCGTGTAGTGATGCCCTGCCATCTCCGCCACGGGCGTAACCTCGGCGGCCGATCCGGTGATGAAGCACTCCGAGAAAGTCGAGAGCTCATCAGGCGTGATGTGGCGTTCGATCACCTCGAAGCCGCGCGCGCGCGCGAGGTCGATCACGGTCTGACGTGTCAGGCCATTGAGGAAGCAGTCCGGCGTTGGGGTGTGGATCGCGCCGTCGCGGATCAGGAACACGTTGGCGCCCGTCAGCTCGGCCACATAGCCGCGATAGTCGAGCATCAGCGCGTCGGAGAAGCCTTCGGCCTCCGCCTTGTGCTTCGACATGGTGCAAATCATGTACAGTCCCGCAGCCTTGGCCGCAGACGGGATCGTGTCGGGCGCCGGGCGGCGCCAGTCGGACATGGTGACGCGAATGCCCTTGTTCTTGTCGGCGAAGTAATTGCCCCACTCCCACACCGCGATGCAGGTGCGAATGGAGGCGGACTGGGCGGCCACGCCCATCATCTCGGACCCGCGCCACGAGAACGCCCGGATGTAGCAGTTCTCCAGACCGTTCTTGTCCATCAGCTCAAGCTTGACGGCATCCAGCTCGGCCACCGGAACGGGGCATTTATAGCCCACCAGCTCGGCCGACTTGTGCAGACGCTTCGAGTGATCTGTGCTGCGGAATACTTTCCCCTCATAGGCCCGCTCGCCCTCGAACACGCAGGAGCCGTAATGCAGGCTGTGCGTCAGTACGTGGATCTTGGCGTCGCGCCACGGCACCATCTTGCCGTCGAGCCAGATCCAGCCATCACGATCGTCGTACGGGACAAAACCAGGAGAAGGGGCAGCCATAATAAGGTCCTTGGAAGGCGCGGTATTGGGGTTCTAGCTTGAGTTTCGCGCCCTGCTCTTCCATTGTCCGGTCGTGGCCATACCTGTCAACCGACCCCAGCCCTCCCCTGCTCCGACGGCGAACGCCGCATCGGCAGGAGATGGCCGTCTGTATCTGCGCGACCAGGACCTCAACGAAGGCGCAGCCCTGATCCGGGCTGCCGCGCGGAAGATCGGCCAGCTGGCGGAAGCCGCCGGCGCCGCCGCGAACATCTCGGCCCCGGAGATGGATATCCTGCAGGAAATCCATGACCTTGGCCCCATGGATGTGGGTGATCTGCGCTCCCGTCTGGCCGCTCCGAAGCAATCGCTTGCCCGCAACCTGAACCAGCTTGAAGAACGCGCTTTCGTGAAACGCGAGACAGATCCGCGCGACCGTCGCCGCCGCCTCGTTACGTTGACGCCGGAAGGGGCCGCCTTCACGCGGGACGCGACCGAACGTCGCCGGGCCGCCCTGCGGCAAGCTTTTCTCACTGCTGGTCCCGATGCGGTCAGCGGGACACGCCGGGTTCTGTCCGAGATTCTCCGCGCCCGGGGCGAACCTTGAACGCCAAGGGACATATCCTCGCCGTAGATGACGATGATCGCTTGCGCGACCTGCTGAAGCGCTATCTCACGCGCGAAGGGCATGACGTGACCACCGCCAAGGATGCGGCGTCGGCGCGCAAGCTGATGGCGACCATGTCATTCGACCTGGTTATCCTCGACGTGATGATGCCGGGCGAAGATGGTCTTTCGCTGTTGAAAAGCGTGCGTGAGAAGAAATCGGATACGCCTGTCATCCTGCTGACAGCGCGCAGCCTGCCGGCTGAGCGTATCGAGGGGCTGAAGATCGGCGCCGACGATTACCTGTCGAAACCATTCGAGCCGGAAGAGCTGGCGCTCCGCATCACCTCCATCCTGAAGCGCGCAGCGCCTGAAGCGCCGATAGAAGAACTGCGGCTGTCCGGCATGATTTTCCACGTCAACAAGGGTGAGCTGCGCAAGGATGGGCGTCTTGTGCGCCTCACTGAAAGCGAAACGCAGTTGCTCTCCATCCTCGCCGGGCGCGCCGGAGCCGCGATTTCGCGCCATGAGCTGGCGATGCTGACCGCGGCAGGCGTTGAACGATCCGTTGACGTGCAGGTGACACGCCTGCGCCGGAAGATCGAGCGCGATCCGCGCGAACCCGTCCACCTGCAGACCGTGCGCGGCGTCGGCTACCGGCTGACCGGGGACTGATATGCGGCTGCGAGACTACACGCCGCAAGGCTACAACGCCCGTCACATCATGATCCTCATCGTTCCGATGATGATCTTTGTCGTATCCATGACGCTCTACTTCTTCACAACGCACGTCCAGCAGGTGAACAGCCGCCTGTCGCGCGCGGTCGCGGACGAACTGGCCTTCGTCAATAGCGAACGCCTGACTAACCCGCAGATCTGGGTCGAGCTGACGGACGGGTTTCGCCGGTCGGGCCTGATGGATGTGACCTTCACCCCCGGCGTCACAACGCTGATCCGGCCAGATGGCGAGGCCTGTTGCGATGAACTGGGCGAAGAGCTGCGCCTCCGCTTCCGTGACCAGACATGGGCGTACCGTTACCGGCCCGACGATCTGCTGACGGTTCGCATCCTGATGGATGACGGCCTGCTGGAAGCGAAGATGGACCGCAAGCGCGTGATCATCATCAACGCGCACATTTTCATCGTCTGGACCGTCGCTTTCAGCGTCTTCCTGCTGATCACGTCCTACCTGTTCCTGCGCAATCAGGTCCGCTCGATCCTGCAGCTGTCATGGGCGGCAGACGTGTTCGGACGCGGCGAGGATATGCCGAACTTCAAGCCATCCGGCGCGCTGGAAGTGCGAAAGGCCGCGCGCTCGCTCCTGCGCATGCGCAACCGCATCCGCCGCTACGCTGACCAGCGCACGGCCATGCTAGCCGGCGTCAGCCACGACCTACGCACACCCCTTGCGCGCCTGAAACTTGAACTCGCCCTCGCGCCTAAGGAATACGACACCACAGAAGCCCGGCGCGACATCGACGAGATGGAGCGTATGCTCGACGGCTACCTCGCCTTCGCGCGCGGCGAGGACAGCGAACAGCCCGTGCCGGCAGACGTCACCGCGATCGCCCGCGAGGCCTCCGCCGTCGCAGCCACCCGCACCGATCTGGAATTCGTCTCCGTGGCGCCCGTCCAGATGCGCATCCGCCCGCTTGCTCTGAAGCGTGCGATCTCGAATCTGGCCAACAACGCCGCAGACCACGGCAAGAAGGTCCGCGTCACGGTCTCGACGCCACCGGGTGAGGCCGTCATCACCATAGAGGACGACGGGCCCGGCATTCCGCCCGAAAACTATGAAGACGCGTTCCGGCCTTTCAGCCGTCTCGACCCATCGCGCAACCAGAACGTCTCAGGGGTCGGCCTCGGCCTCACCATCGCGCGGGATACAGCACGCGCCCATGGCGGCGACGTTACGCTCGGAAAATCCGAACTCGGCGGCCTGCGCGCCGTGATCCGCCTGCCGCTCGACGCGGAACGGCCAAAGGGCCTGAGGGACGAGGACGACTAGCCCTCGCCTACTTCTTCTCCGCCTCGCGCGACAATTCCTGCCCGCGCCGCACAGCTGCATCCACTGCCTTGCGCATCAGGTCCGGCATCCCGCCAGCCGACATCAGCACATCGAGGGCGGCGGCTGTCGTTCCATTGGGAGACGTCACCGCCTTGCGCAGATCAGCCGGCGACTCAGAAGAGTTGCCCAGCAACGCTCCCGCGCCAACGATCGTCTCGCGCGCCAGCGTAAGCGCCGTCGCCTCGCCAAGGCCGGCCGAACGTCCCGCCGCAGCCAGCGCTTCGACCAGCAGGAACACATAGGCCGGTCCAGAACCTGACACGGCCGTTACCGCGTCCATCTGTTCTTCCTTCAGCGGCCCGATCACCAGACCCAGCGGCTCAAGCAAATGGCCGGTCGCCACGCTTTCCGCGTCGCTGCAGGCAGGCGACAAAGCGAACGCCGTCGCACCCATGCCGATCGCGCCCGGCGTATTCGGCATCGCGCGCGCAACTTTTTCGCAGCCGAGTGCAGACGAAATCCGCGCAATCGTCACGCCAGCCATGATCGACACAACCAGCGTCTGCGGCGACACCCACGCTTTCAGTCCTTCGACCGCACCTGTAAAATTCTGCGGCTTGATCGCAAGCACAAGAATGTCTGCAGGTTCAGGCGGCGGATTGAGAACGATCAGCTTGTCTTCGGAGGCCTCGATCACATCCTCGGTCGGCGCGCGCTCGACGACCGAAAGCCGCCCAACGCCAGCCGCGCCCAGATCCTGGATCCAGCCGCGCGCCATCGCGGAGCCCATGCGCCCGGCGCCAACGAGAACCGCATGCTTCAGCCGCGCGCCCTCCACAGAGGTGGATGAGCCCGCGGCCATGAAGCTTACGCCTCGCCGTGTGTTTCGAAGACGACCGCAGCCACGGCTTCTTCAGCCGACTTGCCGGCCCACACCACGAAGTTGAACGCGGGCAGGAACTGATCAGCCGCATCAAGCGCAGCCTGCAGGATGGCGGCGATCTCGCCCGGATCGGGCGCGATGCGGTCGAGCATCGGAATGGTGTGACGGAACACAGCCACACCCTCGTCATTCCAGTAATCGAAATGGCCCAGCCACAGCCGCTCGTTGAGCCGGCGCAGCAGGTCAGAGATCGCAGACTGCTTGGCGTTCGGCGCACGCAGGTCGAGCGTCAGGGAGAAGTTGAGAGAGGCCGGTTCGTCGCGCCAGGCGAACATGCCGCCGAACTCGCCCCACTTCGTCATCGACGCACAGTGGATCATGCCTTCTTCCGAACGCTCGCACGCCCAGTCCGCCGCGAGCAGGGTCTGCTCGACGACATCCATGGCGCGATCGGTGAATTCGGCGGAGATGCTGTTCAGTTGCGACATCTGGTCCTCCCAGAATCACGGGCAAAGCCCGCTTCGGTTCAAACGCTATAGACCGTTGGCGTGTCTAACAATGGCGGCGTGGTTAAGGGTTTGGAGATGAGAATCGCGCCTAGGGACGCCGATCCGCCGTCTCGCCGCCGCCCAGTTTCGCCTCGAGTTCAGCGATGCGGAGCTCCAAAGCTTCAGCCTTTTCAAGCGCTGAGCGAGCCAGCGTCTTGATCGCCTCGAATTCCTCGCGTTTCACAAGGTCCATGTCGGCGATCATCCGCTCCACTCCAGAGCGAAAAAGCGCTTTTGCCTCATCATTGGCCGCCTGCGCCATTCCAGCGGCGCCCTGCATGACGCGCGAAATATCGTCCATGATCGGGTTGCGGGTCTGCATATGACGCCTCCAAGCGATAGACCCCGTCGCCGGAGCCGGTATCTATATGGCCCAGCACAGCGGGGATTTCAAAGTACCCCGCGAATGGGATACAGCGTCGCCT
The DNA here is from genome assembly GCA_030696545.1 of Hyphomonadaceae bacterium. Lineage (GTDB taxonomy): Bacteria > Pseudomonadota > Alphaproteobacteria > Caulobacterales > Hyphomonadaceae > UBA7672. The sequence goes on along the minus strand of JAUYSA010000142.1, from coordinate 3,303 downwards.
CATGTACATCCCCCTGGAAATCCCCTTCCCCCGCATTGATCCGGCGGCTTTCACCATTCCGCTGCCGGAAATGCAGCTTGGCCCCATCAATCTGGGCCCGTTCCCGGTGCGCTGGTATGCGCTGGGCTACATATTCGGGCTGCTGGCAGGCTGGTGGTACGCAGTCCGCCTTGTGTCCACGGCCCGCCTCTGGGGAGACGCCCCGGCAGGTCCGCTGAAAAAGCAGGATATTGACGACTTCGCCTTCTACGCGATGATCGGCATCCTGCTCGGCGGCCGTATCGGCTATATTCTTTTTTACACCATCCCCTACGAGCCGCACAAACTGACCGGCGATCCGCTGTTCATCCTGCGCATGTGGGAGGGCGGCATGTCCTTCCATGGCGGATTGATCGGCGCGATCATTGCCGTGTTCGCCACATCCTGGCTGCGCAAGATCCCGTTCATCAGCCTTGGCGACGTCGCCTGTGCGGCCGCCCCAATCGGTATTTTCCTTGTGCGGGGCGCCAACTTCATCAACGCCGAACTCTACGGCCGCCCGACAGACGCGCCATGGGCAATGCGTTTCCCCGATTACAACTGGGCGACCCGCGAATGGGGCCCTGTCGACGGCAAGCCGCTCGTCCATCCCAGCCAGCTCTATGAAGCCGCGCTCGAAGGCCTGCTGCTGTTCGCGATCTGCGCCTTCGCCGTCTGGCAGCTCCGCTTGCTGCGCAAGCCCGGCACGGTCGCGGGCATCTTCCTGATCGGCTACGCGATCAGCCGCACCATCGCCGAAAACTTCCGGGAGCCTGACAACTTCACGCAAGGCATCATGCCGGAATGGTTCACGATGGGCATGTTGCTCTCCATTCCGATGGTCCTGGGTGGCGCTTACCTGATCTGGCGGGCCAACCGCACGCCGGGTGAAGCGAAGCCTGCTTGAGCGGCCCCGCGCCAACCGGATTGCGCGCACGCATCCAGGAGGCCATCCGCGTCAACGGGCCCATGCCGGTCTCGCTCTACATGCTGATGTGCCTGCACGATCCGCGTGACGGCTATTACGCAACGCGGCCCGGCTTCAACCACGACTTCACCACCTCGCCGGAAACCAGCCAGGTGTTTGGCGAACTGCTCGGCCTGTGGGCCGCGCACGAATGGATGCGTATCGGCTCGCCCGAGAAGTTCTGGCTGGTGGAGCTTGGCCCCGGCCGCGCCACCATGATGGCGGACCTGCTGCGCGCCGCCGGCAGCGTGAAGGGCTTCAAGGCCGCCGCACAAATCGCGCTCGTCGAGGCCAGTCCAGCCCTTCGCAAGCAGCAGGCCCACATTCTCACCGGCCACGACATCCACCACTTCGATGAACTGGGCAGCGTGCCGTCCGGCCCATCCATCGTTATCGCTAATGAATTCCTCGATTGCCTCGCCATCCGCCAGTTCGTGCGAGATGGAAATGGCTGGCGCGAACGCCAGGTCGGCCTCGATCGCGAGGGCAATCTGGCTTTCGGAGCAGGGCCGCCGGCCGATCTCCCGGAAGATGTCATTCCAGTCGGCGATCATGTCGAAGTCGCGCCCGCCCTCGAAACACTCGTCACCAGCCTTGCCCATCGCTTCCGCCAGCATCCTGGCCGCGCACTGTTCATCGACTACGGGCCGGACGATCGTTCGCCGGACGAAACGCTCCGCGCTTACAAGGCGGGCGAGCAGGTTCACCCTCTCGCTCACCCCGGCGAGTCTGACTTGACTGCCGACGTCGACTTCCCCCGCCTGCGCCGCATCTGCGAGAGCGAGGGCCTCGCCGTTCATGGCCCCATCCAGCAGCGCTACTTTCTCACCCGGCTCGGCGCAAAGGAGCGCGCGGAGGCGCTCATACGCGCGAACCCTCAACGCACAGATGAAATCCGCAAGGCAGTCGAGAAGCTTGTCTCGCCCGATCAGATGGGGGCAAGGTTCAAGTGCGTGGCAATGACGCCGCACGGCGTCGAAGCGCCTCCCGGATTCTAGCGGAACACGATGACCGACACCCGCCCGCCATTCGAGGAAGCTCCCGCGCTCAAGCGCTTCTCCATGCACATCCGCCACGGCTTCTTCGGGCGTCGCGGCGGCGTTTCGCACGGCGTCTATAAATCGCTGAATTGCGGCCCCGGCTCTGGCGATGAACCCGAGAAGGTTTTCGAGAACCGCCGCCGCGTCTGCCTCGCCCTCGGCGCCTCGCCAGACAATCTCGCGGCTCCTCGCCAGATCCACTCCGCGAAAGCTGTCATCACCGACAAGGCGTTCCCGCCGAACGAGCGCCCTGAATGCGATGCGCTGGTCACAAAACGTCCCGGCCTCCTGCTCGGCGTGCTCGCAGCTGACTGCGCCCCCATCGTATTGTGCGATCCGCACAACGGCGTCATCGCCGCGATCCATGCCGGCTGGCGCGGCGCGGTCGGCGGCGTCATCGAAAGCGCAGTCGAGGCCATGCTCGTGCTTGGCGCCGACCCATCCAAAACAGCGGCTGGCGTCGGTCCGTGCCTGTCACAAACATCGTTCGAGGTTGGCCCCGATCTCGCCGACGCCGTGCTGGATTCAACGCCCTGGGCCGAAACCCTCTTCCTGCCCGGCGAAGGCGATCGCCAGTTCTTTGATCTCAAGCGCTATTGCCTGGGCCGCCTCGCCCGCCTCGGCGTCGCCCACATGGACGCCCTTGCGGATGACACGCTGACGCAGCCGGACGTGTATTTTTCTCACCGCGCGTCGGTAAAAGCGGGCGATCGCGACTGCGGACGCAACATGACAGGCATCATGCTGGTCGCTTGATCCGGGAACCCCATGCACAAACAATGTGCTGCGGCATTTCTGTCTCATCTGGCAGCGACAAAAACACTCCCAAGGATTCATCATCCTTCGCGATTGCCCGCGCCTCGATTCTACGACAGAAGCGTGACGCCGAGGGAGCCCCCTGCAACCAGAACGGTTCAGGGGCGGCGTAACGGGAGAGCGGGCAGATGAAACTCATCTCATGCAATTCCAACCGGCCACTTGCCGATGACATTGCCTCATATCTCGATATCCGCCTCACCAATGCCGAAGTGAAGACCTTCAAGGACCGCGAGGTCTTCGTGAAGGTAAACGAGAACGTCCGCGGGCAGGACGTCTATGTGATCCAGTCCACTTCCGCGCCCGCCAACGACCACCTGATGGAACTTCTCATCACGATTGATGCGCTTGTCCGCGCCAGCGCACGCCGCATCACCGCTGTCATCCCCTATTTCGGCTATTCCCGTCAGGACCGTAAAACCGACGGCCGCACGCCGATCTCGGCCAAGCTGGTCGCCAACC
>JAUYSA010000126.1 GCA_030696545.1 Hyphomonadaceae bacterium | reverse complement strand
CCTGGCGGCCGTGCCAGGCTATCTGCTCGCCGAGCGCATCGCCGATCCACGCGCCTATGGCGTCGATCTACTCATGCCGGCGTTCTTCGCGGCGCTCCTCATTCCATCTTGGCGAGGCGTCTCGCACGCGACGCCGTGGGTGGTGTCGGGCATTGTGGCCGTCGCGGTCACCTCTCTCGTACCAGGCTATTGGTTCATAATAGCAGGCGCGGTTGCCGGGACAGTCACTGCGGGGTTGATGAGTGACTGAGCTCTTTCGCGACGATGTGTTGATCGCAATCCTGAGCATGGCTGCCGTGACGGTCGCCATGCGGATCAGCGGATTTTGGTTGATGCGCTACGTGCCGGCGACACCGCGGGTCAAGCGTATGCTCGGCGCGCTGCCGGGTTCCATCATCGCAGCGGCAGTCCTTCCAGTCGTGATTCACGGTGGGCTGGTAGCGGCGCTAGCCGTGGCGGCGGCGATGGTCTTGATGGGGCTGACCAAGAGCGATTTCCTCGCCGTGATCGCCGGCATGGGCGTTGCCGCCCTCGCCCGGTACGCTGGAGTGGCTGGATAGTCGACATCGGCCGTCGGACTAATTCACCCCGTGACCATCTCCACGGCCGTCAGAGGGGAAACGACACTGGCGCCGCCGTCCACCGGAAGGCACACGCCGGTGATGTAACGCGCGTCCTCGCTTGCCAGGAACAAGGCGGCGCGCGCAACGTCCCACCCGTCGCCTTCTATGCCTAGGGGAGACACCTTCCGGCGACGCTCGCGAACTTCCTCATCGAGGGCCCCGCCGGCAAGCTGGTTGACCATCGGCGAGTAGAGAAAGCCAGGGACGATCGCGTTCGCGCGGATGCCGTCTTTCCCATATCGCACGGCGATGTCGCGCGTGAGCGCAAGCAGGGCGGCCTTGGACGGTCCATAAGCGAAGAGGCCGCCGCCGTTCGACAACAACGCCACGATAGAAGCGATATTCACGGTCGCGCCGCCGCCCGCCGACATCATGTGAGGCAAGCTGTGCCGAAACATCAGCAGGGCGCCCTTGAGGTTCACGTTGATGACGTGGGACCAGGCTTCTTCGTCAAAGGCCTCAAGTGCGCCGCGTTTGCTAATTCCGACGTTATTCACCAGGACGTCGATTCCACCGAAGGCCGTTGCGACGCGGGCTGTCGCGGCCCTGCAGTCATCGTCGGCGGAGACATCGCCCATGATTGCGATGGCTTCTCCCCCATTCTCTTCGATCTCGAGCCGGGTGAGTTCCGCCTTTTCCAGGTCGCGGTCGACGATCGCGACCCGTGCGCCCTCCTGCGCGAAAAGCAGCGCGATGGCCTTGCCGATGCTGATGCCGCCACGAACGCCGCCAGCGCCGGTGACTATAACGCTCTTGCCGCTCAACCTCCCGGGGCCTCTGTCGGTCATAGCTCTCTCCCTCTGGGACCTAGAGCCCGCGGCGCTTGCTCGGGGCTAGGTCGCGTAGTCGTTCGATAAGTCTGACCCAAATTATAGCGAAACGGATCAAGGCAAACCGAATGAGCGAGGCGCCAGCGGTGCGAGGGGGCGACTAGCTGGAGGATCATGTGCCTGCCCGCGACGCCAGCGTGGACCTGTCCCATTGCTCGCAGCGGCGGTTCTGGGAAGCCGCATTCGGGAGCGACCTGAACCTCGCGGGCGGGCCGCACGACATAGCCGCATTCCCACGACCTGGTCACCCGTATCAGTTCCGAGACTGGCGCCCGTCGATGCGCGAGCTCTGAGCTACGGCCTCAGCGGCCCTGAGGTCAGGTCCTACGGGTCATCGTCAAATTGACATGCTCGCCGGACGGAAGGGGAAACGGCGTTTCTATCCATCGGCGTTCTCGCGCCAATGGAATGATCGGCAATTCGACGTAGGACGCATGGTCCGCATCATGAAATATAGTCTGCTCGGCGACGACGAAATCAGCCTCTGTCACAGTCGCCAGATCGATGAAGGCGTTAGGGTTGCGTTCGCCCAGCGGAAAGCAACTGCTCGACACCTCCAGCCGGATACGGTGTCCCTGCTTGAACACGTTGCCAGTAGCCTGCATGGCGATCTCATATTGGGTGACAGCGCCTGGCGTGACCGCTTCAGGGCTGGTGCGCGAGTTTCGATAACGCGCGCGTACGACGCCATGATTGAGGGTCGAAGCGGCTCCATCGGGAGCGACGTCGATCAACCTCATCCACCAGTCGGTGTCGGTGGCCGAGGTTGCAGCATAGAGTGTGGCGCAGACTTCGCCCGTTACTTCGACATCTTCGGTCAGTACGGCCGTGGTATAGCACAGCACGTCAGCGCGCGCTTCCATCTCGTTTTGTGTAGCGCGACTGCCGATTAACGTGATGCCGCCTTTGGACGGCACTGGATCGGCTGGATCGTAACGATAGGTGTCAGAGACTTCCACGCCGGGATAGTCGGTGGATAAAAGCCCATCGCCATCGGCCGTGTTAGCGTGGCCATGGCTGTGAAGATAATAGCGTGTGCGCACTGTGCCTTCGAGCGGCCAACTCTCCTCTGCACGCCAGCGATTCTCACCCTGAATGTAGAGCACGACCCTGTGGTCGAAGAACGGGTGCTTTTCACCTCGGATGTGCTGGTTGATCCACGCAAGGTCCATCGCCTGACCATCGACGGCTGCGCCCGGGGGGCAATCGACGCAGTCGCTGTGCGACCACGGCCCGATCACCAGGCGCTGTGCGGCGCCAACCTTGGCGTCACGAGCCTCTTTGGTGACGCCCGCGAAGTGAGAGATGGTGTTGCGCAGGAACAGGTCGTACCAGCCCCCGACATGGAGCGCGGGCGCACCGAAACCCGCGAACCGGTCCTTCATCTCAGTGGCGCTGAAATGGCTGGGATTGTCGCGATTTTCGATCCATTTCCGCCACCAGGGCAAGTGGCGCAGGAGGGGCAGGTCGCTGACCGGCGTCATCGCCAGGAGTTTCTGAAGCGCGACGGCGAAGGCCGGAGATCGGGAAAAGCCGGCGGCGCCGTCGAGATCGACCGACATCCCGGTAAGGGCCATCAGGTCTGCCGTCATGGCCTGCTTCACAGGCTCAGGTTGGCGTGCAATCTGTCCAACACTCTGCATGAGTGACCAAAGTATCGCCACTTCGAACGAAAATACGCCGTCCAAATAGACCCAGTTGTGTTTGAACTGATCCGTTGCGGCCACGTGCGGACAGAGGGCGATCAGCCCTTCGGGCGCCTCCGCAGCCAGCAGCATCTGGACGGCGCCCATATAGGAACCGCCGAACATGCAGACCCGTCCATCGGACCAAGATTGGCTGCGGATCCACGCCAGTGTGTCGACACCGTCGGGCGCCTCATTCAGCATCGGCTCGAGCACGCCCTCGGCTCCGTAGGCGCCGCGTGCATCCTGGTAGATCACCACATAACCATGCTCCGCCCCGACGGCAGGACTGATCACCGCGACGGGCGCGACCACGCCGTAAGGAAACGAGCTGATCACTTTCCGGTCATAGGGAGTGCGGAGAAGCAGCGTCGGGAACGTCCCCGGCATCGGCGTGACTCCGTCGACACTGGGGAAGGTGATATCGGCCTCCAACTCGACGCCATCGCGCATCGGCATGCGGATGTTCAGCTGCGTTACAGCCTTGCTGTCGCCAGCCAGCTTGTCGTCGATCATGAACACGTCCCTTCCCGTGAATAGACTTGAAGCGATCCGGTGAGGCCCGTCGCGCTGTCTTTCCAACCACTATAGCCGTTGCGTTGGTAGCCGTCGGTTGCGCTGTGAAGTCGCCAAACCCGCTTCGACGAGGCGAAGGCAAAGATCAACTCATACGACGGAGAAGATGACGCCCCCTATCGCATAGCAACCTCAGTCATACCAATCGCAGTTGCACCGCGTCAACGTCACCTGATAACCATGAACGAAAGACAGTGGGTGATTGCGGCTGTTATATCCTGGAGATTGCTGGTCGTTACTTTGCCTGAGATACGCTCGCCTGAAGAAGTGTGGTCATCATGCCCCCATCCACAGTAATATCTATACCGTTGATAAAACCCGACTCGGGGCGGCTCAGGAACACAATGGCGTTGGCGATGTCTTCGGGAACGCCAAGGCGTCTCACCGGAATCGCTGCCTCGCGACGCTGGCGCCCCTCAGGATGACCATACTGGTTTTGCGTCATGCCTGTGAGCGTCGGACCAGGTGAGACACTGTTGGAACGAATTCCAAGCGGTCCCCACTCCTGGGCCATTAGTCGGATTAGACCAGTAAGCGCCGCCTTGCTCGGCCCGTAGGCGCCAATCATCGGGGGCGGCATCACGGCTCCTATGGAGGCCGTCGCCACGATCGCGCCGCCCTTCCCTTCCATATGGGGCAAGGCCGCTTGACCAAGCAGCCAAGTGGCTCGCGTGTTCACCGCGAACGTGCGTTCGTAATCTAGGACCGTAAGGTCTCGCAGCGACCCTGGGATCAGGACCCCGGCGTTACTGACAATGACATCCAAGCCGCCAAACCGATCCACCGCAAGCTCGACAAGGCGCTTTGGCTGTTCGACGTCCGCCAGATCAGCCGTCACCGTGAGCATCCCAGCCTGCTCGCCGACAAGCCGAGCCGTTTCTTCCAAGCCGCCCTGGTTCATGTCGACCAGCAGCAGTCCAGGCGCCTTCTCTTGGCGCATGCGAGCATCGCGCACGAACTCAAGTACTGTCGCCCGGCCTATGCCGCTGGCGGCTCCGGTGATTAGGATGTTCGTTTCAAGAACTGAAGCCTCGACTGTGTGTGGTTGGAAAAGATGCTTGGATAATGGTATTTCGACGCGGCGCCGCAGATGGATCGCGAGCGGTTGGAAGCAGCGACAAGACTCTACGTCCAGTCACCTCGCCCTCCTCAGGACGCCACGCGGTCCGCTTCGTAAATGCCTTCACCTTCTATCCGGAACGACCGGCGCCGAGCGCGACCTGGAGCCCGGTGACTGTGCGGAACTGGATATTGCCGCCGAAGGTGACGGAATCCGGATCCTGAGTCAGCTTGACCTCTGGGAATCGGGTGGCCAGCTCGCCGAAATAGGCCCTGCATTCCATCTGCGCGAGATGGGTGCCGAGACAGAAGTGCGTGCCGAATCCGAACGAAACGTGGGGACGGCTTTCTTCTCGGGTGATGTCGAAGCGGTCCGGTTCCTCGAACACCGCTGGATCGCGGTTCGCGGCGCCCATTAGAAGCAGGATCGTGGTTCCAGGCTCGACCTCCAAGTCCTGGATGCGAACTGGCGCGGTGGTCACGCGCCATAGCGTCTGAACCGGCGCGATGTAGCGGATCAGTTCGTCGGTCGCCCCCCCGAGCCTGCCTTGCGAATCCGCCAAGAAAAGCCGCCACTGATCGGGATTCGAAAGGAAGACGTGCGTGCCGTTGCCCAGGAGCGCCTTGGTGGTGTCGGCGCCGGCGAACAGCAGGATGAGCACCATCGCCACGAGTTCGTCTTCGGAGAGCCGCTCTTCGTCCGACGCGCCCATGAGCGTCGAAACCAGGTTCGTACTCTTCGGGTCGAGGCGCAGCAGTTCGATCTTTTCCCTGACGTAGTCACGGAATTCCATCAGCGCGTCGTGGGCGTCCATAAGGTCTGCAACCACACCCTGACCGCGATTCTTCCCGATGCGCGCGCTCCAGCCCTGTATCAATGGAGCCTCGGACTGCGGCACGTTCAGAAGCGCGCAGATCATCATCACAGGCAGGTTGCGGGTGACTGCTGAGGCGATATCGGTCGCGCCGGACGCGACCATGTCGTCGAACAATTGACGGGTGAACACGCCCACCAGCTCTTCGAGCGTGGCGATGGCCTGTGGATTGAACGCGCGATGGACAATCGCGCGCAGGCGTTGGTGTTGATCGCCATCGGTGCGGCTGATGATCAGTTCCTCGAAGGCCGTCAACTCGTCGAACGCCTGCAGTTCGTGCGGGCGAAGCCGGGCGCGGAATGCGTCCGGCCTGCTGCCGATCGCGTGGGCGCGATTGCTGTAGTTCTTGTGGTCCCAGAGGATCTTGCGGACGTCTTCCATGCGCGAGACGACAACGGTTTCGCCCCAGCGGTACGCCCCCCGCGAAAGCATGTGCTGGTATAGCGCGAAAGGGCTCTTGATAGCGTCGGGGTGGGACTGGATGAGCGCCGAAAGCCGCTCGTCAGTGTCGGCGGACGGTGCGAAATCACCCCCCATTGATTCCTCCCTAGGATGCAATGCGCGTCCCCTCCACGTTCTCACAATCGCTATGCCGATGGGATTTTTTCTTTATATATAAAAAGTAATTCTCAATCGCAAAGACGATGCGTCGCGGCTGGCTTTCAGGCATGAAAGCGGCATTCTTATTTTCAGACACGAAGTATGTGCTTTTGACTAGACGCGGCCCTTCGGAAGCCTAACCCACGTTCCAACAGCACCGCGCGGAGTTGGTTGAAAAGGCAATTGGGGCAACCTGTTTGCGGGAAGTTATCCGCATGAGCGGACACCGGATCTGGCATCGCGCGAACGCATCAGCTAGCGGCTCGCCACCATCCCTCGCGTCGACCGGGTGACGGCTTCGGCGCCTGGCGCGTACGGAAAAATTCGACTTTCCTCGTCGGCGAAATGACGATCATCTGCCTGCGGCGACCCTGAATTTGCCGCGTTGGGCGCCGTAAAGATCCCACGGAGAGATTTATGGCCAAGATTGTCAGGTTCTATGAAACGGGTGGCCCCGAGGTGCTGCGTGTCGAAGACGGCGACCCGGGTGAACCGGGGGCCGGCGAGGTCCTGCTGAAAATCGACGGCATTGGGCTCAATCGCAGCGAAGCGGCCTTCCGGGGCGGGCACTACCTGGTGAAACCCTCCTTTCCGGCGCTCATCGGCGGGGAAGCTACCGGCAGCATCCTGAAGCTAGGCCCCGGTGTCGAGGGCTGGTCTCAAGGCGAGGCGGTGATCGCTCTGCCGACCTTCATGTTCGGGCAATACGGGTTCTACGCCACTGAAGCGATCGCGCCTGTTTCTTGCCTGGTGAAACTGCCCGACGGGATCGACCCGGTTCAATCTTCGGCGCTGTGGGTGGCGTTCCTCACAGCCTACGGCGGCCTCGTGGAGACTGGTAAAGTCGCCAAAGGGGATTTCGTCGTCCTGACCGCGGCCTCAAGCAGCGTTGGTCTGGCCGCCATTCAGGTGGCGCGCGACCAAGGCGCGATCCCCATCGCCACGACCCGTCGTCGCGACAAGTTCGCACCTCTCCTTGCGGTCGGTGCAGCGCACGTCATCGCCAGCGAAGAGCAGGACGTCGCGCAGGAGGTGGCGCGCATCACGGACGGAAAGGGTGCATCCCTGATCTTTGACTCAGTAGCTGGTCCATTCGCCGAGCAGCTGTTCGGATGCCTATCGATCGATGGGACGCTGATGGTCTACGGGGGGCTGTCGAACCAGCCTGCGACCTTCCCACGCCACCTGGCGATCGGCCGCAACCTGACCATGCGTGGCTACACTGTATCCTACATGAACAACGACCCGGTGCGGCGCGCGCGTGCGCTGGACTACTTGGTTGAACGGGTCCGTGACGGGCGTTTCAAGATGCCCATCGCCCATAAATTCCCGATCGCCGAGGCGATCGAGGCGCACCGCCGGCTGGAGGAGAACCGGCATGTCGGCAAGATCGTGATGACACCGTAACCGCAGCGGCCGCGTCCGAAGCGAAATAGACGTCTTTGTCTGCCATGTGCTAATCGAACGCCAAATCCGACTTGTACGTATGCGGATCGCTCGGGGGAGTTAACGTTGGGACCCTGAGTCGGTCCCGGCGCCGCCTCTATTCCGACCCACACGGCCAACGGAACGCCTATGCTCGACCATGTAGCTATCAGGGTGTCGGACTACGGTCAGGCTCGGGCCTTCTATGACCTTGCGCTGACGCCGCTGGGCCTGCGCCGCCTGGTTACATCGGACAATTCGGCGGGTTATGGCGACCAGCGGCCATATTTCTTTATCCAGCAGGACGGGCCTGCGGCTATCTTTGGTCACGTGGCTTTCGTGGCCGCCGACAACGCCAGCGTCGACGCCTTCTACGCGGCGGCGTTGGCGGCAGGCGCTCGCGACGATGAGGCGCCGGGCCTGCGGCCGTACGCCGCCGGCTATTATGCCGCCGCCGTGCTCGATCTCGACGGTTACAGCATCGAGGCGGTGCGGCGCGCGCCTGCGTTGTCAGGTTAACTTCGGAGTCAGGAAGCAGGGCCCGTGACGGGCGCTCCAAGATGCCCATCGCCCATAATTCCCGATCGCCGGGGCGATCGAGGCCACCGGCGGCTTGAGGAGAACCGGCATGTAGGCAATACGCCGAAAAGGCGCACCGCGGCATTCCCCTTAGACCGCCGCCGCTGACGTCGAGGCGGGATCAGGCGGACGTAAGCGACCCACTCCTCTTGACGAGAAAAGGTGTTCGATCGGGCCTGGAAAATTTGCAGGATTCTCAAACATCCCCCGGGCGTGTTCACCAACCTCCCGATCCGTGACTCCAATTGTATTCTGGATCATCGAGTTGAAGCTCGTCTTCGGTCGTAACCGTCGCACCGATGATCAGCTCTCGGATGGCGATCGTGAGGGACTCGCCGGACGAGATCCTCATGGCAGGGTGATTGTCCAGGCCGAGGCGGCTAGTCCGCATGACGCGCTCGTGCCCGCGCTCGGCATGCGCGTTCCCGAAGCCCGCCGACCTCGTGCAGATGCGAACCGGGCGTCTCCGCCTCAGACGTACGACAGCGTGAGGACGGCAGCTTTGATCGCGTTAGATCGTGTGCGCCGGGGGCCGTCCCCCAGAGGCGCCCGTTCCGAGCCTAAGTCAGCGGCACGGGGGCTGTCATGGAGTCGCTGATGGCGTCCTGCTGCAGTTTCCCCCGTCGACCGATCGCCCGCGAGGCGAAGTAGAACGACACGGCCGCGAACAGGAAGACGGGCGCCAGGCCCAGGAGCCCGAAGAGCAGAGAACGCTCACCGTATTCGGCCGAGACATGATCGCTGATCATTCCCACTAGCAATGGTCCGCATCCGAGGCCGACCAGGTTCACGATGAACAGCATCATGGCCGCAGACACTGCGCGGCGCGCCGGCGGCGCGGTGTTCTGAACAATCGTCAGGATCGGGGCCTGGTAGATGTTAAGTAGGGACGACAGCAAGCCCAGGAAGATCATCGCCGATTGCCAAGTCGGCGCCCAAAGAAACCCGAGGAACAAGGGCAGGGCTGCGAGAAAAGCCACACCCGGCGTCAACGCGTATGCGCGCATGCTCCAGCGCCGCAGGCGATCCACCAACAGACCGCCGCCCAACGTGCCGACCACTGCGCCGGCGCCGCTGGTCAGGCTGTAGTACAACGCGATGTCCGTGAGGCTCATGCCCCGGACGCGCATGAGGAACGCCGGCGCCCAGCTTATGAAGGCGTAGAGGATGAAAGCGGCGCAGCAGGTGGCGACCGTCGTGGAGCGTAGCACGGGATCACCCAGAAAGGCCGCGATGCCGCGCATCAGCGGAGGCGTGGGTTCATGCGCTTGTCCGTTCGCGGGGCGATCAAGTGCGCCGCGTTGTGGCTCGCGAACGACCAGCACCAGAAGCAGGGCGAGCAGTACGCCCGGCGCCGCCACCGAAAAGAAGGCCACGCGCCAACCGTGCTCCGCCGCAATCCACCCGCCCGCAGCCAGGCCAGCCGTGGATCCCAGCGGCAGGCCAAGCTGATACAAGCCCAAGGCCATGCCGCGCCGCTCGGAAGGGAAATAGTCCGAGATGAGCGAATAGGATGACGGATTCCCGCCTGCTTCGCCTACTCCAACGCCCATGCGCGCCAAGGCTAGTTGCAGGAAGTTGTTCGCGAGACCGCACGCGGCGGAGAACAGGCTCCACACCGTGCAGCAAGCGGCGATGATCCATACCCTGCGGACCCGGTCGGCCATCCATGCCAGGGGAATCCCGAAGGTCGTGTAGAAGACCGCAAACGCCAGGCCAGTCAACATGCCGAGCTGAGTGTCGCTGAGATTCAGATCCTTTCGAATCGGCTCCGCGAGAACTGAGAGGATCTGACGATCAAGGAAGTTGAACGTGTAAATCAGCCCTAGCATGACCACGACAATATAGGGGTAGACCGGTGAAGTCTGGACGCGCGCCCGCACTGAACCCTTCCCCGACATAAACCAAGCCCTCCCTGTCGTTCTTCGCGAGATCGGCGCCTCGCCGCCAACTTAAGCTGCCCGTGCCCGCACGATAGACCAGCGGCCGCGGATTGCCAGCTCGCGGGACCCGGTTGATCGCGCCGGCCCCCCGACGCGAGTGTGTGAATTTGCGCACATCTCAATTAGCTGCGCGCGAGGCACGGGTGTTCGGCCTGCGTCGGCCGCTAGTCGAAAACAACGCCGGCGTACCCGTTTTCCACCACCTGGTCGCAATACCGCTTGAAACCCGGGAAGCCGCCGCCGTACCGATACGGTCTGCGAACGCTTCTGCCTTCGACGTTTTTGTTGATCCCGGTCATCCAAGAATCGACTTCATTGCTCAGAAGTCCGGCTGCGGATTCAATTACGTGGTGATACCACTCCTCTTGGGCCTCCGGCGTCGTCTCCACCCGCGTGACCCCGCGGGCGCGTGCGTAGCCGAGCAGCTCAGTCACCCAGTTCGCATTGAACTCGGCGAAGCGCGTGAAATTGCCGAGGCCGCCGTGTGGACCCATGACCATGAGCATGTTCGGGAAGCCGGCCACCAGGAAGCCCAGGAAGGTGTGGGGTCCGGAGGACCATTCCTCTTTGAGGCTCTTGCCGCCGACGCCCCTGATGTCGATCGCCTCGAAGGCGCCAATGATGGCGTTGAAGCCGGTGGCGTAGATGATCGCATCCAGTTCATATTCCCCGGCGGTCGTCCTGATGCCGGTTTCCGTGATTTCCTCGATTGGCGTCTCCTTGACGTCCACGAGTTCGACGTTTGGCTGATTGAAGGCTTCGAAGTATTTCGTCTCAAGGGGCAATCTGCGTGTTCCGAAGCCGTGGTCCTTGGGTATCAGCTTGTCGGCGATGGCGGGATCCTTCACGCGTTCTCGGATTTTCCGAGCCACGAAATCGCTGATCAGTCTGTTGGCCTCTCGGTCCACCAGGATGTCGCGGAAGTTCCCATACCAGATCCCGAAGCCGGGCTCAGAGTACCGCTGCTCGAAGAACGCCTCGCGCTCTTGGTCAGTCACCTCAAGCGCCGAGCGCGAATCTGGGGCGTGGACGAAGCATTGCGGCGTCTCCCGGCATCGCGCCAGGATGTCGGGGTAATCGGCGCGAATCCTCTGCATTTCTTCGGGCGTGATCTTACTGTTGTGAAGCGGAGCCGCCCAGTTCGCGGTCCGTTGGAAAACGGTCAGCTGACCGGCGACCTTGGAGACTTCCTGGACAACCTGCACGCCGGTCGACCCAGTCCCAATGACCGCCACTCTCTTGCCCCTGAGATCCACGCCCTCCTCCGGCCAACGCGCGGTATGGAAGGAAGCGCCCCTGAACGTCTCAACCCCCTTTATGCTCGGCAGCGTGGCTTCCGACAGAATTCCAATGGCGGTGACCAGAAATCTCGTCCGGTACTCGCGCCCGTCCGACAGCGACAAGTTCCACGATCGGGAGCCTTCGTCGTAATGAGCCGCCACGACTTCGCTGTTGAACTCAATATTTCGGCGAAAGTCGAACTTGTCTGCAACAAAATTCAGATAACGCTCAGTCTCGGGTTGTGACGCGAAGTGCTCGGTCCACGTCCACTCGTCCAGTACTTCTTTTGAAAAGGAATAAATGTAAGTCCAGCTCTCGGAATCAAACCTCGCCCCGGGATACCGATTCCAATACCAAGTCCCTCCGACGCGCGCGCCCTTCTCCAGTACAAGGGTTTTCATGCCGAGCTCGCGCAGCCTATAGAGCTGATAGAGCCCTGAGACGCCCGCGCCGATTACGATGGCGTCCCATTCGATGGCGCCCGTTCCCTCGCGTTTCGCTTCATGGGTTTGCACTCCGAGGGTCATGAGTTCCATTCCCACTTGATTACGATGCGATTGCGGTTGAGCCGGACACAACCCGTTGCGCAGACGCGCCGAGCCTAAAGGAAACAGTGCTTGCCGTTAATTGATTTGACGCGCCCGCTGGCCTCATTCCTGTCTGCGATGTCCTAGAGCGTGCTCGCTTTGACAGCTTCCATGTCCTGAGACGCAGTGGTGGCGACGATGGCAAAGGCGGCTAAGGATCAGCGAGAGCCTCTATGGTCCCGCTTCGCGGCGCGATATCCCTTTTGAAGCGCGACGAAGCGACGGCGTTCGTCGTTCTTGGCGACTTGCACCGCCTTGGCCTCCGTCGCCGCCATTTCAATCGCTAGCTTTTGGAAATGGTCCCAACGAGCTCGGTCGAGCGCGCCGCTCTGCAAAGCGGCGGCAACGGCGCAGCCCGGTTCGTGGCCGTGACCGCAGTCGTTGAACCGGCAGGCCTGGATCAGTTTCTCGATGTCGTCGAACACGACGCTCACGCCCTCGTCGGCGTTCACAAGCCCGACCTCGCGGATGCCAGGCGTATCGAGGATCATGCCGCCAGAGGGGAGGAGGATCAGCTGCCGGTGGCTGGTCGTGTGACGCCCGTGATCGTCACTATCCCGGATCGATTGCGTCGCCATCCGTTCCTCCCCCAACAGGGCGTTGACGAGAGTCGACTTGCCAACGCCAGACGAACCGATCAGCACGCCGGTCTCTCCGGGGCCAAGCTGGGCCAACATGGCGTCCAGACCCATGCCCTGGCGCGCCGAAACCGCCACCACCGGACAGTCAGGCGCCAGCGCCGCCATCTCAGCGACCTCTCCGGTTGGATCGTCACTAAGGTCCGACTTTGTCAGCACCACCACCGGCCGGGCTCCGCTCTGCCATGCGGCGGCAAGGTAGCGCTCGATCCGACGGGCATTGAGGTCGGCGTTCAGGGAGGTGACCACGAAAGCGACATCGATATTTGCGGCGATGACTTGCAGCCCATGAGAGCTGTCGATTGCGCCCCGACGTACGAACGCAGTGCGGCGCGGCAGAACCGCATGGATGGTGGCGGTGGATACCGATTTATTCAACGCAAGCGCAACCCAATCCCCGACGGCGGGATAGCCCGCCTCCCCGGCCTCGTGCAGCAGGCGCCCGGAAATCTTGCCGCGCAGCTCGCCGTTATCGGTTGCGACCAGATAGCTATCGCGGTGCTGAACGACGATCCGCCCAGGGATGTGGCCCTCACTGGCGTGAGGCGTAAATTCCCGCGCCAGCAGATCGGTCCAACCGTATTTATCGATCAACTGAAGGCATCCAAATCGAGAGCAGAAACTTCGCGCTTGAGACCATTTTAGGCCGTCAACGCTCCAACAAGAAGCGCCTTGGCTCTGTGTCAGCCAAAACGAGCTGGAGGCTTGCCGAGCCACCGCAGGTCCATTGGTGATGGCCAAATCGGCCAACCCGTTCCGCTACCTCGACAGCTCGCCCAGGTGATCCGCCTCGTGGTGATGATGGATGTCAAATACCCGCTCTTGCTGCACAATGATCAGGAGGTCGGCCAATGTCTGAACAACCGGGCTGAGAACGCGCACCAGCCGTTCCGACGACGAGAGCGGGCGGTGCTCAGGTTCCGGAGAATGAAGACACTCCAGACGTTCGCCTCGGCGCACAGCGCCGTCCACAATCACTTCAATCAGGACGCGGTCACGGCCAGCAGTCGTTTTGCGAGCGGCCCGAGATCCTGGACGGCTGTGACCTCCTCCGCAGAAGCCTTGCCGGTCAGAATGCAAAATCCTCCTCCCGTCCCGTGATTCCCGGGGCGGATCGGCGGGGGCGACGCTTCAAACCGGCCCAGTGTCGGTGAAGACACGACCCGCGGCGCACCGTCCTTGCGATAGCGTATCAGCAGATCGGGCAGCGCCGCAGTCCGAGCGCCCACCTCCTCGGCGGAGGGCCGCTCAATCCCCAGGATCACCGACTTGCCGGACTCAGCGTCGATCAATTCGCCCCACAGTTCGGCGACGCGGTCTGCGAGACGATCGCGGGCCCTCCTGCCAGCCGGAAGTAAGCCCAGGGCGCGTGGGGGGGCGTTTATCCGCAGGGCGGTGCAGTCCTCGCTATATGGCAGCGCTTCACACAGGCCGCCGGCCGGCCGCCGCGCCACACGGCGCCTCAGGCCGCGAACGACGCGCGCGCTCCAGGGCTCGGCGAGCTTCTGGTTCGTCCGGCGGGCGATCTCCGGAACGAGGTGTTCGAGGGTTGTGTTGGAGGTCATCTCCATCGACGAAAACACGACCACGCTGGCGCCTTCCCCCGCCGCCGCGACAAGCTCTCCGACGGCTGCGTCGATGCGACGGAGGATCGCGTTGAGCGGCCCTTCGCCTTCCTCGGACGGATCGTCCGTATGGCCGGAGCGAACGCCGGTGAAGGCGTGGCCCGCGCAATGGGCTTCCTTGAAACAGAGGACGAAGAGATCCCAGGCCTCCGAGCACAGGCAATCCAGCCCCGCCGCCAGCTTGCGGTCGGCAGTGTCCGCCAGGCTGGCCGACAGCGCCTCGCCCCGACTCACATCGGCGGACGGGCCGAGTTCATCGCAGCAGACATCGGGGCTGGGGCCAAAGCGCCGCACGATGTCATCCGCATAGGCCGGCGGAAAGCTGCGCGGCTCGCCAAAGTATTGGCCGTGCACCAACCAGTCAGCGAGGTGAACCCCGTTGAGCGGCCGAGGCTGCGAGCACTTCGGGACATCGAATATCGCGATCCGGCGACCGGCCTTCGACAGGCTGTCCCAAAACCGCTCGCGATCGTTCTCCGCCTCGTGAGCCATGCCAAAGCGGCCATCTCGCCGACGCTGCAGGTAGAAGTAGCGCCCATGCTCGCCGATGCCGGCCGAATACTGGAACGACGCCCAGAACGCGTCATCTGTCATGCCGGGCGGGCTCGACAGACGGGCGGTCGCACCCGCGGCGCGCAAGCGCGCAAGATTGGGTAACGAGCCGTCGCGGCTGAGCTTCTCCAGCGTAGCGGCGTCCGCGCCATCCAGGCCGATCATGAGCACGCTGGCGGTCATCGAGCTTGGCTCTCCAGAGGCGGCCTCGTGGCGCACACCAGATGCGCCCGTTCCACACGTCTCCAAACGCGTTATACAGCTCTGCCGACCGGAATGGATCGCCGCCGCCGAGAATCTGAGGACTCTATACCTACTCCTCGATCTCAAGTCCGCTTGCGCGTCGTAGGCGGACGGTCGTTAAGAGACACTCGCCTATGGCCTGAGACGCGGACGTCCCTGCCCTCACGCCGCAAGGCGGAGACAAGTCGCCGTTGAACTGAATGCGCCGTGTGGAGCAAGTCGGGGCGAACAGGGACGAGGGGGCCCGCAGCCCCTCGCACGGCTAGAATTTCTTGATGATAGCGACCTTGTAGTTGCGACCGAGTGCGCTCGCCAAGTAAGGCTCGTAGTTGTTAGCTTGCCTGAAACGAGGCGGGTCCTCATTGAATATGTTCGAAACGTTGAATACTGCGGTGACTTCGGAAGGCAGGAATACGCAGTAGGTGATGTCGGTCGTGAAGAAGGTATCGACGTTCTTGCCTCCCTGCGGACGAGGCACGACGGTCGCCTGCGCGACGGTCGCAACGTCGCCGACGAGCAGATTGCCGGTGAACGGCGCCGTGCGCTCATCGAGATACCCGTCCATGAAACTGCTCTGGATCCGCAGATTGTGGGGCCCTCGGTCCCATTCTGCGTAGAGGTTCCACTTGATCTTTGGCATCGGGCTGAAGCCCGACCCGAAGTTGCCTTGGCCGGCCGCGTCGAATGGAGCGGCCAGCAGAAGGCCAAGCGCTCGTTGCTCCGAGACCTGGAACTTGTGCAGCCAGCTCAGTTGGCCCCCTATTTTCAGCGAGCCATCCAGCACCTGACCCAGACTTAGCTGGGCGTCTACGTCAACGCCGTCGATCTTGATCGAGCCGGCGTTCACGAAGGTGGTGTTGATGGTGCGGATGTTAGAGGCGCCGCAGACGCCGCCCTCGAACGTGAAGCGCGCCTGGATCTCGGCGAACGCGGGGTTGCCGCAGTTCACCGCCGAGTTGTTGGGGAACATCGCGTTGAAGAAATTGAGGAACGGCTCTTGCCGGATGAGGTCCGCAAAATCGAAGTTCCAGTAGTCAACCGACGCCTTGAAAGGTCCGGCCTCGGCTATCGCGCCGACGCTATAGGTGGTCGCGGTTTCAGGCTTCAGGTTTCGGTTGCCCGCGACGTTGACGCCACGCGAGCTGCCGGTGATGACGAACACCTGCCCTTGCGACGAGGGATCGAGGAGCGTGAGCGGCGGCGCCCGGAAAGTGGTGCCGATCGACCCGCGCAGCGCGAGCCAATCCAGAGCCTGCCAGCGGACATCCAGCTTGGGATTGAACGTGTCGCCGCCGGCGTCCGCGCCATAGTCTTCATACCTGGCGGCGATGTGCGCCTGGAGCGTGTCCGTGAACGGAAGCGAAATCTCCGCGAACAACGAATAGGCGTTCTGAACTACATTGCTTGGTCGGATCCCGGTCGCTGTGGCGAACGGACCAAGGGCAGGCACGCAGCTCGTCGAGCCTGTGAATGGCGAATCCACGCAGGGCGAGACGTTGAGGTCAAACAGAGTGTTTGCGTCGGTGCGATAGAAGTTTCGCCGAAATTGCACCCCTGCCGCCCAGCCGACCTGGCCACCAGCGAATTCAAGCGGCGCCTTCCCGTTGAGGACTCCATCGACCACGAACAGCCGGCTGGACCCGTGGATATTGTAGAATTGGCTTATCCACTTGAAAACTTCCAGATTGTTCGCCGCACTGGCGTTGAACAACGGATTCGCTTTTCCCGTGAACGTATCCACCGCGAAGTTATTCGAGAACGGATTGAAATAGTAGCAACCCACCGCGTTGTTGCCTGCGTTCGTGGTGTAGTTGTTGGTCACTGACGAGGTGCAGCGGGGATCGGCGGCCTGACTACCATAGCCGCGCAGGGCCAGGGCCTGCCGGTAAACGAGTTCGTCGATGCCCCTCTGGTTCCAGTCCACCACATGATAAGTGCCGGATAGGTCCCAGTTTACGCTATCCGCAACAGTGCCCGAGAAGCCGGCCGAGACCCGATAGGTTTTGAAGGTCTGGGTCTGCTGATGCCCGTTATCGAACATGGGACTGCCGCCGCGCCCGATGATCCTCAGCGCCGAAGGTGCAAACACGACACCCGTCGTCCCAGCGGGGAAGGCGTTGGGAAACTGCTGAATCAGCAAGGCCAAGCCGGGATTGGTGGCCGGCACCAAGTAGTTGGGCGCGACGGGCGAGCTCGCCGAAGTCGGGCCGCCAAGCGCGCTGGACGACGCGGGCGGGGTCTGGGAGGCCGCCTGGGTCTCAGTATAGAGCGCTTCCGCGTGGAATTTGAGATTGTCAGCGAGGTCGAAGTTGGTCTCGCCGTAGATCTGCCATTGGACCGTCGGATCCACAAAGTTGCCGTAGAACCCCAGCATTCTGGGAAAACAAGCTGGAGTGGTCCCTGCGAATCCGGCCGTGGCGCCCACGGTGGTGCAACCGGGGTCGCGCATTGTGGCGCCGACGGTGGCCCCCACCACCGGCGAGAAGGCGCCGGGGTTTAGGTTACTCCCGTAGGCTTCAGGATTGACGGTGTAGGGGACATCATTGAACTCGCGCTCGCTGAAGCGCAGACGCCCACGCGTCTGCCAGCCGGCGCTCAGCATCACATTGCCGCGGTCGCCGACCCAGCCCCAGAGCACACCCAGATTGTAGTCCGGGTCTTCGGCATCCGGCACTACTCGGACCGAGCCTGACATCTGCAGGCCCTCGAAGTTCTTGCGCGTGATGAAATTGACCACCCCGCCAATGGCGTCCGAGCCGTAGGTCGCGGCCGCGCCATCCTTCAGGATCTCGATGCGACTCATCGCGATCTGCGGAAGCGAATTGATGTCGACCGGGCCGCCGCGCACCGGGAAATTGGCTAGTCGGCGTCCGTTCAACAGGACAAGGGTCCGCTCCGAACCGAGGCCGCGCAGGTTGATCGTCGCGACGCCCGATGGCGCTGGAGCGGGCACCCCAGAGGGGTTCGAGTCGCCGACGACAGCCCCGCTGACCGTGATCTTCTTCATGAGCTCGATGGTGGTCGGATTACCCTGGCGTTGGATTTCATCGGCGCCGATCACATCGACCGGCAGGGCGGCGTCCTCAGGTGTTCCCGCGATAAAGGAACCGGTCACCACGACCTCACTGACTTCACCGCTCCTGGCCTGGGCCGCCGCGGTCGCCGGCGAAAACGCCATAAGGGCCAAAGATGCAGCGGAAACCTGGGCGAAAAGCGCAGACTTCATCGTTTCCTCCTTCGGGCTTTCGTCGGTGCGGAAAGCCTCTTGCTTATTGATGGCGCGCGGCGACGTGCGACTCTCTGACCGCTTGATGGACTGGTTCCGGATCGTTGGCCGACGCCATTGCGATACCAAAGCGAGACCGCCGCCGATCCACGGCGGCCACGCAAAGGACGCTAGCCCGCCTCAACCCCTCACCCGGATCAGCCGCCTCGGGCGCTGACCTGCATTCAACGCTCAAAGTAGACGCGCGGTCGTGGTGTCAGTCAATTATGGATCTACCAATCCCGTCAAAACTCGCAGATCTATCGCATTTCGGCGACGGATCGCGGCATTGAGCAGTTCTTGGCCATACCAAACCGAACCGAACCGAACCGAACCGAACCGACGCCGCGCCTCACCGTTAGATGCCGGTCTCCATTCGAAAACGCCGCGCGGCGGGTCGACAAAGCGCGAAGCAGACGGCCGCGCATGGGCCGAGCACAACCCCGAGCAGTGACAGGGCGTCGCCAATCGAGTTCGGATCTCCGGGGTGCCGGCTGGACATGTAGCCGACCAGGGTCGGGCCGAGGGCGAAGCCCAGGAGGCTGCTGCATAGCAGCGAGAGCGCCATCAAACGGGCACGCATGCGGCTGGGCCCGAACGTCTGCATAGCGAGCGGTGAGAGGGTGGAGGTCGTGGACAGGCATGCCAATAGCAGTCCAGTTCCTGCGATGACCGCAACGATCGACGGCGCGCGCGGGACCAGGATCATCAGCGGAGTCACCAGAATGGCCGCGATCATGAACGCGGTGACCAACCCATCCCCGCCGCCGCGGCGATCGAACCGGCGCGCCAGCATGGGATAGAGGAAGGTGCCCGCCAGGCTCAAAGGCATCGCAAGCGCCAGGAGGTAGGCGCTGTTCTCTGGGCTCACCCCGTGCGCGCGAACCAGCAATGTCGGCAGCCAGGCAGATTGGGCGTAGGCGTACATGACCAGCAGGCTCGCGCCGAGATAGAAGGGCACGTAGAAGCGCCAGCGTTCTCGAAGGTGGTCCACCAGTTCACGAACGCTCGCCCCCTGCCCCGCGACCGCCTCGGCGGACCCGGTTCGTCGCGGCTCTCGCACAGTGAGCAGGAACAAGGTGATCAGGATCAAGCCGGGCAGCCCGACGAGCAAGAGCGTGCCGCGCCAGGGCGCAAGTCCCGTTTCGTCCGCGAGGGCGGTGGCCAGATGCAGTGCTGCGCCGCCTGCCAGCAGGGTGCCCCCTGTCATCACCGAGGGCATTGATGCGTAGATCGACATAGGCAACGCGCGGCGGTTCGGCGGAAACAAGTCGGCGATCAGCGAGATCGCCGCCGGTGTCAGCACCGCCTCTCCGCTGGCGACGGTAGCGCGGCAAAGCGTCAGGGTGGCGAAATCATGCGCGAAGGCGCTGGCGATCGTGCCTAGACTCCAGACGATCACCCCAATCACGATGATGGTCTTTCGGCCACGCTGGTCGATGAACTGCGCGGCCGGCATCCCCATCAGGGCGTACATGGCCGCAAACCCGACGCCTAGGACGACTCCCATCTCCGCGTCGTTCAGGCCCAGGTCGCGGGACACCGGCTGGGTGATCAGCGCCATGATCCCGCGGTCCAGGAAGGACACGGCGTAGAGCGCGGCAAGCAAGCCCAGTACATACCAGGCGGTCTGGCGTGAGACGGCCGTTTCCCCTTCGGCCGCTAAGGCGTTCTGCGCCATGTAAGCCTACCCCTCCCTGGAGCCCGACGGTGAATACGGCGGTTCCTCGCCGGCTAGACAGCCCCTGTGAGGGTCGGGGCGCCCCACCGCGCCAAGGCCTCACTGGGTGAGATCGCCGGCTCGGCTGGCTCCGGCGTCTCGGCCTTGGTCCGACTGAAGCGAGGCGCCGGAGCCGGCTGGGTCACGCCCTCGACCTCGATGAAGGTCGAACGCGAGACGTTATGGGGGTGGCGCGCCACCTCATCCATCGACAGCACCGGGGCCACGCAGGCGTCGAGGTCTCGGGTATGCGCGTCCCATTCGTCGCGGGTGCGGGTACGGAAGATCGCCGCGAACTGTTCGCGAAGCTGCGCCCAGTTCCCCTTGTCGGCGCGCGCGGGCAGGCTGTTGAGGTCGAGCCCCAAAGCCTTGACGAAAACTTCGTAGAACTGCGGCTCGCCGGCGGCCACGCTCATGAACTGGCCGTCCTTGGTCTCGTAGACGCCATAGTGTGGGGCCGCGCCGCTCATGGGCCCCTCGCCGCGCACGTCGTTCATGACGCCTTGCAGGCGATGTCCGTAGAGGTAGGTCATCAGGGAGGCCGCGCCGTCGACCATGGCGGCGTCCACGACCTGCCCACGCCCCGAAAGCTTCGCCTCAAAGACCCCCGCCATGATCCCGAAGGCCAGCATCAATCCGCCGCCGGCGAAGTCGCCGATCAGGTTCTGTGGGATAACCGGCGGCTCGCCCTTACGCCCGATCACGTGAAGCGCGCCGGTGATGGCGATGTAGTTCACGTCGTGGCCGGCCCTGTGCGCGAGCGGCCCGTCCTGACCCCACCCGGTCACGCGCCCATAGACCAGCTTGGGATTGCTCGCCTCGAACACCTCAGGCCCCAGGCCCAGACGCTCCATCACCCCGGGCCGGAAACCTTCGATCAGGACGTCAGCCTGTTCGATCAGGGCCTTCACGTCGGCGACGCCGCGCTCAGTCTTCAGATCGACTTCGATCGAGGCGCGACCGCGCCGAATCGGATCGAGCCGGGGAGCCGGGCCCTTGGCCGCCGTCCCAGGACGTTCGACCCGGACCACGTCCGCACCAAGGTCCGCCAGCAGCATGCCGCAGTAAGGCGCCGGCGCCAGCCCGCTCATCTCGACGACCCGCAAGCCCCTCAACGGTCCCATGCGTCACTCTCCTTTTTCGAAGACTTCGCCCCCTTACGCCCACTCAGCGCTTGTCGTCTTGCCGCCCGAAAGCGCCAGAAGCGGCCAAGGCGTCCAGCGCCTCCTCCCCATAGCCGAGCACCTCGCCCAACACTTCTCGGGTGTGCTGCCCAAGCCCTGGCGCCGCGACCGGATCGACAACCGGTGTGAGCCCAAGGCGGTAGGGCGGCGCGATGTGCGGCGCCCAACCTGCGACGGGGTGCGGAATTCGGCTGACCAAAGCCCGTTCCTCGATGTCCGGTCCCGTGAGCGCCTCCCCCAGCGAGGCCACTGGCGCGACCGGCACGCCCGCGGCGCGCATCCTCGCCAGCCAGTTGGCCTGCGTGTCTTCGGCGAGAATTCCGCTGAGCGTGTCCAAGAACAGAGGCGCGTTCTCGGTCCGCGCGGCTAGGTTGGAGAAGCGGGCGTCCGCGGCTAGGTCCTCTCTCCCGATAACGCTCATCAGCTTGCGGAAGGTCCCATCGCTGGCGCAACAGAGCAGGATGTCCTTGTCTTTGGTCACAAATATTCCGGCCGGCGCCGGATGTTTCTCGGCCCCGCGCGGCGCCGGCTCCTCCCCACTGATGAGATAGTCCGTGGCCGCGTAGGCCAAGAGATTGATCCCCTGATCGTACATTGCGATCTCCACCTGCTGCCCGCGCCCCAACCGCGAGCGTCCCGCAAGGGCCGCCAGGATCGTCGTCGCCGCCATCATGCCGCTGGTGAGATCCGCGATCGGCGTCGTCAGGCTGCGCGCCGGCGCGCCCGCCACGGCGTTCAAGGCCACAAAGCCGCTTTCGGCCTGCGTCACCGGGTCGAAGGCCGTGCGACCGCTCATTGGGCCAGTGCGCCCGGCCGCCGAGATCGTGCAATACACGATCCCCGGATTCACCGCGGCCACCGCATCATAGTCCAGGCCGAGCCGCTTCATCACCTGAGCGGAAAAGTTCTCCACCACCACGTCGGCCTGCTTCATGAGCTCGAATGCGACATCGCGCCCCGCGGGCGTCGCGAGGTCCAGCGCCAGGCCGCGCTTGTTTCGGTTCGCCCACAGGAACGCCCCACCGTCGCCTCCTGCGATCTGGGCCCCTTTAAGAATGCGCAGTCCGTCGCCCACCCCCGGCCGCTCGATCTTCAGGACGTCCGCGCCGAAATCCGCAAGGATCAGGGTCGCATAGGGGCCGGCGATGAACTGGGTGAAGTCGACGACGCGCACCCCTTCAAGGAGATGCGGGGCGTCCTTCGGACGAGGCGCATAGTCCGCGAGCATTTCGATATCGCGCATCCGGCATCGCCTTCTGTGTACAACTGAGCGCACGCCGGCGCCGCGCGAAGTAACGGGCGTCTCGGCAGCTCAGCTCTGGGCTCTAACTTCGACGCAGTCAGTAAGCTGCGGGCGCCGGCATCTTTGGATCGACCATTGTAGGCCGTCAAGGGTCGGAGCTTGCCTGCCCGCGGCATGCCCAGTGGGTTCCGCGGTCGCGGCGGACTCTCTGAGGGAGCCGACGCCTCCGGTGCTCGTCAGGAGCGTGGGCGCGGCCTTGTGCGGCTGCGCCGAGGGCGCTAGGTCGCGAAAATAGATAGGGGCGTACGGAGAATGACGGGTTCAATGCAACGCCCACCCAACCGCCTGCCGCCTGATGACCTCGAGGCGCCCCGAGCGCCGCGGGCGTTCGAAGAGATCTGCGCCCAGATCAGGGCGAAGCTGATCGCGGGTGAATTGAAGCCGGGGGACCGCCTGCCCACCGAGCGCGAACTTGCCGTACATCACGGCGTGAGCCGCACCGCGGTTCGCGAAGCGATGCGCAGCCTCGAGATGTTCGGGCTGATCGCCCTGCGCAAGGGCAGTCAGGGCGGCGCCTTCATTCTCGACAACGCCGCCGGCCTGGTCAGCCAGAACTTCCGCGACATGCTGGATTTCGGCCGCATCTCACTGGAGACCTTCTTCGAGGCGCGCACGCATATCGCAGCCGCCGCGATCCGATTAATTCCAGGTCGCGCGACTCAAGCTGACCTTGATCGACTCTTCGATGAACTCGACGAGATCGATGCCTTGACTGCGTCCGGAGAGCATTCCACTCGCTCAAAGAAGATCATAGAATTTTCGGAGAAGCTTGTCGCTCTTAGCGACAACAAAATGCTGTATTCAATCATTTGCGCTTCTTCTCAGGTTATTTGGGGTTATGCTAATGCCGCTCAGGCGCATCCCTATCTGCCCCTTACCGCGGGTTATCGGACGGTGCTGCATTGCCTGCGCGATGGCCGCACCGACGACGCTTCAAGGGTTTACGTCGCCACCTCTCATTCGGCCGGCGAACATTCAATGAGGATTTACAGGGAGCGGATGTCGGGTATGGCCTGACGCGTGCTGCTCTCACTCGCCGACGCGCGTGGAAGACCTGCTCCGCAAGCGCGGGATCGACATCCGTCACGAGACGGTGAGGCTCAACGACGAGAACGGGCGATGCTCAGGTTGCGGAGGATGAAGGCACTCCAGACGTTCGCCTCCGTGCACGGCGCCGTCCACAACCACTTCAATCAGGATCGCCACCTGGCTAGCCGACGGCTCTGTCAGTCCAAACCAATTGGCGGCTGGGCCGGCCGACTGCAGGCCTCGTTGGCCATGGCAAACGCGACGAACCCGCTCCGCAATTTCGACAGGACTGTCAGGATAACGCGGTATGGCGCAATAGCCCCTCCCCCCTTCTGATGAGGCGGCGAGGTTGGCGACGCCCATGTCCAATGGGCGCCTCGCCCGAAACGGGTGGAGGGTCGGTCGGCAAATTAGGTGGGGTTGGATTTAAGTGATGCCTGTCGCGACGATAGGTTGACGCAGCTACGCAAGGTTGTTTAGTTCGCACCAACATACAGGGGGGAAGACGTGACCAAAGAGTTCACGCGTGCCGGCATTGCAAATGTGGTGAGCGCGCTCGCGCTTTGGTTGTTCGTCGGCATACCGCAAGTGGCTTCGGCGCAAGGCGCCACCCCCACATTCACCGCCGTCCCGGGCAAGCCCATCCTGCTGTTCGCCTCCTACGACCTCGGTGACGTCGGCTACCAGGTGAGCGAGTCGTTTGCGGCGGGAACCGCTACGTCCTATCGCCTGCCCGGCCCAGCCACCGCCGACGGCGTCTGGAACGCCGCGGCGGCCGAGACCGCGC
>JAUYSA010000081.1 GCA_030696545.1 Hyphomonadaceae bacterium | reverse complement strand
TCGAACTCACGACCCCGACCTTGGCAAGGTCGTGCTCTACCCCTGAGCTACGCCCGCTCGCTGGGTAAAAAGGCCCCTAAGGGCTTCGGGAGGGGGGTCTATAAGCCAAAAGCGGCGAGAGGCGCAAGGGGCGTCTGTGCAGCTATCCGCCCCGCCAAACCGCAAACTATCCCCCCAGCCCCGGCAAAGGCTTCGGCGGCGCCTTGGGTTCCTTGAGTTTCCGCTTGGTCTGGTGGGTTTCCGCCTGCCCGCCGGCGACTTTCTCGCCCTTCATGTAATGGCGTTGCCAGCGTTCCTTCATGGCCTCTGCCTCGCGGCTCTGCAGGCGCTTGTTGAAGTCGCCCCGGCTTTCCGCCCAGACCTTGAACTCCTCATTGAGCTCCGGATTGTCGGCCAGCAGGCGGAGCGACGGCTGCACTTCCTCAAGCTTGGTGTCCTGCACCAGCGTCAGGAAACAGAACGGCTCGCCCTTCTCGAAGCGGACTTTTCCGGGCCGCGTCATCTGCCAGTTCATGGTGAAGGGGAAAGGCAGCCATTCGGTCTCGACCAGCCCCTGCAATGGATAGATCCCGTCCTTCGGCTCGTTCGGCGGGCCCATCGTCCAGACGCGCCAGCCGGGCTCGGTGCGGAACAGGTGGCCGGTATGGAAGGTGACGATGCCGCGCCGGAAATGGCTATCGGCGACATTCTTTACCGGCGGCCACTCTTCATCGCCCGTGATCCTGATGTTCTCTTCCATCAGGCCGCCATCCCATTCGATGGTGAGGCCGACCGGGCACAGGATTTCCCAGCCCGAGCAATTCGCCATGGTCAACGGCAGGCAGCGATACGGATGCCGGTCCTGGAACGCGTCCATCCATTCGCGCCGCCCCTGCCCCGGCACGATCTGCGGCGCCCACTCGTGGATCTTGTAGCAGTCGAGACGCATGGGATTCCCGTGTCACTGGCCTTCAAATTCGCTGTGACGACATCTAGACCAGCGATCATGACAGATCAAAGCGCGCCCTCAGGCAGCCGGGGACCCATGCCCGCCTCGGACGATTTCAGCCGCGAGCCGGAAAAGCCGCTCTTTGCCCTGCTCGACAGGCTGGGCATCCGCACATCGACCATCAGCCACGCCAAGGTCTTCACCGTGGCGGAAAGCAATCTGGTGAAGGCCCACCTGCCGGGCGGGCATACCAAGAACCTCTTCATGAAGGACAGACAAGGCCAGCTCGTGCTGATCTCGGCGCTGGGAACCAGCCAGCTGGCGCTCAATCAGGTTCACCGAGAGCTGGGAACCCAGCGCCTGTCATTCACCGACGCCCCCCTGCTGTGGGAGGCGCTGGGCGTCACCCCCGGCTCGGTGACAGGCTTTTCAGTGCTGAATGATGAGGCAAAACGTGTGCGTTTTGTTCTGGAAGAAGCGCTTATGGTCCATGAAACGCTCAATTTTCACCCGCTCCGCAACGACATGACCACGTCGATTTCACGGGACGACTTCCTTGGCTTTGCCGAGGCGACGGGCCATACCGTCACCCGCATCGACTTCACGAAACTGGGCCCTGGCTGAAACCGTTGTCGTTTCAGGGACGGGCGCCCATCTAGTGGTCCAACCGGGGCCGATGCGGCCCCAGACGTCAGGAGTTATCCGATGGACATCATCGGCGCAGGCGCAGGCCGCCCACCCGCTGGCGGCGGGGCGAAAAGCCCCCACGTTACCGACGGCACCGACCAGACCTTCATGGCCGACGTGATCGAGCCGTCGAAGACTGTTCCCGTCATCGTCGATTTCTGGGCTACCTGGTGCGGCCCGTGCCGCTCGCTGGGCCCGACGCTGGAAAAAGGCGTGGGCGAGAACGACGGCGCCGTGAAGATGGTCAAGATCGACGTCGACAAGTATCCCGGCGTGTTCAGCCAGATCGCCAAGATGACCGGCTCGCAATCGATCCCCACCGTGGTGGCGTTCCGCAATGGCCAGCCGGTCGACGCCTTCATGGGCGCACTGCCCGAAAG
The DNA here is from genome assembly GCA_030696545.1 of Hyphomonadaceae bacterium. Classification (GTDB taxonomy): domain Bacteria; phylum Pseudomonadota; class Alphaproteobacteria; order Caulobacterales; family Hyphomonadaceae; genus UBA7672. The sequence continues at coordinate 4,713 of JAUYSA010000081.1, read as the reverse complement.
CCAGGTCCGCGCCTTCATCAACAAGCTGAAGGGTGACGGCAGCGCCGCCGAAGGTCCCAGCGTCGCCGAACTGCTCGCCGCCGCCGAAGACGCATCCGACGCTGGCGATTTCCCCGCCGCCGCCGAAATCTATGCTGCCGCTCTCGCGCAGGAGCCGGACAATATCGAAGCCCTCGCCGGCCTCTCGCGCTGCTACATCAAGGCAGGCGACATCGAGCGCGCCCGCCAGATCGCCGAGATGATCCCGGAGGCCAACCGCAAACACCCCTCCGCCATCGGCGTGTTCTCGACCCTCGACCTCGCCAGCCACACGTCAAAGCCCGACGAAGCGCTGGAACTCCGCACCCGCGTCAACAACACGCCCAACGACTGGGACGCCCGCTTCGATCTCGCCGGCATTTTGGCTTGTCAGGACAAGCACGAGGAAGCTGTCGACCAACTCCTCGCCATCCTGGACAAGAACTTCGAATGGAAGGAAGGCGCCGCCAAGGAGCAGCTCTTCAAGATCTTCGAAGCCCTCGGCCCCAAATCCGAAATCGTGAAAGAAGGCCGCCGCCGCCTGTCGGCGCTCCGCTTCCGGTAGTCCCGAGCTACGCCCTCGTCCTTCGAGACGCGCCTTGCAGGCGCTCCTCAGGATGAGGGCTAAACCACCAGCGGCTCATCAGTCCTCATCCTGAGGAGGCGCGAAGCGCCGTCTCGAAGGACGAGGACGTGCTCACGAACGCTTCGCCGCTCCCAGAAACTCCATCCTGATCATCGCGGGCGTCATGCCCAGCGCAGGCGGCTTCGCCAGCGCCGCCGCGATATCCGCGACGATCATCGCCGGCCGCGCAACACCCGCCCAACGCTCCGGCGTCAGATCCGACAACCGCATGCACTGGTCCGCGCCGAAGAACGCGCGCCCCACCGCGAGCCAGTCCATCTCGCGCGTCGGCGTCGGCACCGAAGCCGTGAACTCGTACACCCGATTGTCCACCAGCAGGATCGACAGGTTCTTCGGCTTCGCGCCAACGATCGTCGCCAGCGACGTCAGGTTCATCGCCAGCGCGCCATCGCCCGCAATCGCCAGCACCTGATCGTCCGGCCGCACAGCCGCAAGCCCGAGCGCGATCGACGTCGCCAAACCCATCGGCCCGGAGACATAGAGATTGCGCGCATCATGCCCGCTAGCCTTCAGCCAGCCCGACTGCGAGCCGATATCCGACACCGCAAACGGTCGCGTTGGATAAAGCGCCAGCGCCGCAGCGATCGCATCCTTCTGCGAAGGAAGATTGCTCTGCATGGTATTGGGCTCGCTCATGCTGCGGCCCCAGAATCTGCAAGTGAGCCGAGCCGCTTCTCAAGCGCGATGATCACAGGCTTCCGAGCCGCCTCCGCCCACTTGAACGCCGCCGGGATCAGGTCGTCCGGAAAATCGCTCGCGTCGAAATCGAACACCCGCGCCATCGGCCGCACGCCCGCATCGAACGCCTCGCGCTTCTCGATGTCATAGCCGTTGGGATCGGCCAACGCGCCCCTGTTCGTCACGATGATCACAAACGGCAAGCCATAACGCAGCCCCATCGTCGCAAACGCGCCGAGCGAATTCAGCAGCCCCGCATTCTGCACCATCACGATGGCGCGCTCGCCCGCCATCGCCGCGCCACAGGCAACGCCGATGCACTCTTCCTCGCGCGCGCACGCAATGTAGGGAAAATCCGGCGACGCGGCACAAGCCATGATCGTCTGCGCCAGCATGCCATCCGGCACGCCCGTCACCAGCTTCGGCTTCGCCGCCTGGATCGATCTGAAAAGCCGGTCTCCGCCGGCCGCCTGCCCTGCCATGCAGCTCTCCCTGCTGCTTCCGTCCTAGGTTGCAAGCGCGGCGCGATCAAGCGCAACGAAAACGGGTGGAGCCGAAGCTCCACCCGCCAAGCATCCCGGGGAGGGGTTGGGAAGATCAGTTCTTCGTGGCGCTGATATGCTCCGCGAATTTCGCCCCGTCCTTCATGCTCCATCGCACCTTCACATTCTCACCTGCCTTGAACCCGGCCGTACTCAGCCCCGGCGCCACCTTGAACGTGTCGCCATTGGCAAGCTTCACTTCCGTTGCGTTCACTGAAGTGATCGCGCCGGTGGTCGCCTCTTCGTGCCGCGTGATCGCATGGGCTTTCGGCGGAGCAGCAAGAGCGCTGAGCGGCATCGCCGCCGACAGCGCCAGCAGGGAGCCAGTCAGAATGATGTTCATCGGGCTTTTCATCGAAACACGTCCTTCTCGTCCCCGAGCACTCCGGCATCGCGGGACAGATCTGCGGGCAGTCGTGGGCCGCGTCGGGTCGCGAATTCCGTCCCTGTTCGCCGGCGGGTCCCTGTCCGTGCGGAAGACCTAGGCCCGCCTCCTGCCGCCGCGAAGGGGGGCGGCGCCGGTATAATGTGCCTGCAACCCTGCTGTCATCTTGGGCCGGCAAGGTCGATCCTGTGGAGGCTGAGCTCTACCCACTCCTCCAGATGACGAGGCTTCCTCCCCGACGCCATCTGCTCTCTTTCGCAAATGCCAGGATGTAGTCCATTGTCCTCCCCGCCCCAGGGAGGACAATGTGGACATTCTCACCAACATGACGCCGGTACACGCCGCCGCGCTTTACATCGGCCTGCTCATCTTCGTGATGCTCGGCCTGAAATTCTATGTCGGCGGCCGTCGCGGCGCGCTGAAAGTGCCCTCGGGCGAGACAACGCCGGAATTCAGCCGCGTCACCCGCGTTCAGCTCAACGCCGTGGAAGATGTCCCGATCCTCGCCGTGGGCATTGCCGGCCTTGCCCTGCTGGCCATGCCCGCTTGGTACATCCACATTGTTGGCGCAACGCTTGTCGTCTCGCGCATCCTCCATGCAGTCGGCCTCGCCGGGTCGGGAGGGTTCTCGCTGGGCCGTCTGGTCGGCACCATCGGCACCATGCTGGTCTATCTCGCAGTTGCGGGCGCCCTGCTGGTTCACGCCTTCACGCCCTGACCACGAGAGTGCCCTGACCCCCGAGGGCGCCGGGCACTGGACTCATTCGCGCGGCACGCCATTTCATGCTACATTGCTGACGTACCGTGTGGGGTCGTCTTGTTCGTAGAGGGCCATGGCTTTGCCGCGCGTCTATCGCAAACCGTCTGAACTGCCCGTCGCCATCCCGGTCTTCCCGCTGGGAGGGGCGCTGCTTTTTCCAAAAGCCGTGCTGCCGCTCAACATTTTCGAGCCTCGCTACCTCTCCATGGTGGACGCCGCCCTGGTGGGCCACCGCCTGATCGGCATGATCCAGCCTGCCGGCATCGTAACCCCCGCAACCCCGTCCGACACCGACTCTCCGAACCTCGCCGAGGTCGGCTGCGCCGGCCGGATCACCGGCTTCCAGGAGACGGAGGACGGCCGCTACCTCATCGCCCTCACCGGAATCACGCGATTCCGCGTCCGCGAAGAGATCAAGCATGACGGGGCCTATCGCATCGTCCGCGCCGACTGGGAGGCCTTCGCCAGCGACCTCGACCGCCAGCCTGCGCTCGACGATTCCGCCCGCGCGCGCCTCATCGCAGCGCTCCAGTCCTATCTCGAGCGCGGCGCGATGAAGGCCGACTGGACCGCCGTCGAAGAGGCGCCGGTCGACACGCTTATCAACTCACTTTCGGCGGGCTGCCCCTTTACGAATCCAGAGAAGCAGGCGCTCCTCGAAGCGCGCACACTCGAGGACAGGTGCGCGGCGCTCATATCTCTGCTACAGATGGAGCGACCGGGACAGGGCGGTGGATACGTTCAATGAGCTCAGCGCAGACTGCATCAGAATCGAACACCAGGAACACGACGCCCGACGCCGTGATCGATCAAGGCGTCGACCCGCGCCTGCTCGAGGTGCTCGTCTGCCCCGTCTCACGCTCCGCCCTCACCTATGACCGCGAGACCAACGAGCTGGTCAGCCGCGCCGCCGGCCTGGCCTTCCCGATCCGCAACGGCGTCCCCGTAATGCTGCGCGACGAAGCCCGCGACATCGGCGCCAAATAGCTCCCTGTCCTCCACCGGCGAAGCCGGGGGAGGTGGCGCGAAGCGACGGAGGGGGCCGGTCGCGACGCGACCGGATGCCAGAGAAAGTGTTCGTATGACGCCCCCCTGGCCCCTCGAACTCCGCTTCCAGAAAGCCAAAGCCGAACTCCTCGTCCGCTTCGATGACGGCCACGAAACGTCGATCCCTTACGAACTCCTGCGCGTCGAAAGCCCCAGCGCCGAAACCAAGGGCCATGGCGGCGACCGCCCGCCTCCCCCCGCGAAAAAGCGCAAGATCGGCGTCCTCGGCGCCGAACCCGTCGGCCGCTACGCCCTCCGCATCCGCTTCGACGACGGCCACGACACCGGCCTGTTCACCTGGTCCTACCTGCGCGAACTCGGCGACGAGAAGATCTCCCGCATGGCCGCCTACACCGGCCGCCTGAACGAGCTCGGCCTCAAGCGCGAATAGGCTCTCAGCCCTCTCTGCCCCCCAATCGTCATTCCGGACACGCGCAAAGCGCGTGAGCCGGAACCCAGGGGCTGCACCCGCAACTCCTAGGTTCCCGCGCTCCGCTTCGCTCCGGCGGGAATGACGGTGAGTGATCACGAGATCGGGGGATAGAGCGATATCGAATTCGTAGGACGGCCAAAATTCTTCGCCCACGAATTCAATCACCTAGCCGACAAGGATGGGGGATAGCGCCCTCCAGATTCC
>JAUYSA010000080.1 GCA_030696545.1 Hyphomonadaceae bacterium | reverse complement strand
GAATGGCTTTTGGGACACGTCTCAGCGGCGCCGCAGCGGCCGCCCTGCTTGCCTGCCTGACCCTGCCCCTGACTTTGGCAGGGTGCGGCGAGGAGCAGGCGCCTGCCGAAAGGGAAGCCGCCAGCGCCGACCCCTCTGCCGAGGCGGCAACGGTTAACGGCCAGATCATCTACGTCTCGGATGTCGAGATGGAGGCCCGGATGAAGGGCCTGGTCCGCGAAGGCGAGACGCTGGAACCCGAGAGCGCCGAATTCAATGAAATCCTGGACCAGCTTATCGAGATCAAGCTGCTCGCCATGGAGGCGCTCAGCCGGGGGCTGGATGAGGAACCCGAGGCTCGCCACCGCCTGTTGACCGCGCGCGACAGCATCCTCGGCAATATCCTGCTGGAGCACGTCGCCGACGAGCAGGTGGACGAGGCCGCGATCCGCAAGATGTACGAAGCGCAGGTCCAGCTTCTGGTGCTGGATGACGAGGCGCACGTTCGCCACATACTGGCGCCTACGAAAGACGCAATCGACAAGTTAGTGGCCGAGCTGAAGGCCGGGGCGGATTTTGCGGTTCTCGCCTCGAAGCGTTCGACCGACCAGGCGACGCGAATGGATGGCGGCGATCTTGGTTACATGAACGCTGAGGACGCCACGCCGGAATTCGCCAAGGTGATCCGCGAGACGCCCAGCGGCGGTATCTCCCGGCCCTTCGAGGACCAGATGGGCTGGCACGTCGTGAAGATTGATGAAGTGCGCAAGGAGCAGCCGCCATCGATCGAGGAACTGCGCGGGCCGATCGTGCAGTTCCTGCGGCGGACGCAGCTCGAGGAAATTCTCAAACGTTTGCGCAGCGAGGCGGAGATCAGCAAGAAGACCAGCCCGCGCAATTCACGACTGGATGCCCCGGAAGAACCGAAGCCTGCGCCGACGGTAACGCCCGCACCGGCCGCGCCTGTGGCGCCGCCGCCTGAAGCAACGACGCCAGCTCCCGCGGTGACAACGCCAGCGACGGTTGCGCCAGCGCCGCCCGCTCCGGCGCCGACAACACCGGCCGCCCCCGCGACGACGCCTGCCGCGCCGCCTACCTCGCCACCTTCGCAGTAGAAGAAAGTCTCCGCGCCTTGGCCAGCAATATGGATTTGCCCGTATCCCCGCTCGCGCCCGAGCGTTTTCCGGTCCTGCCGAAGGTCGGCGGCGTGGAGCTGACCACCCATTCGCTTGGCCTGTACAAAGGCAAGGTGCGTGATGATCTGCTGGTGGTTCACTTCCCCAATGGTGCATCGGTCGGCGGGATTTTCACCAACTCCTCTACGCGGTCGGATGATGTGGACTGGTGCCGCGAGGCGCTGAAGGCCGGCGGGGGCAGGGCGCGGGTGCTGGTGGTGAACACCGGCAATTCCAACGCTTTCACGGGCGCCGCCGGCATCGCCAAGAACCGCGCGACTGTTGCATCGGCGGTCAAGAAGGCAGGTTGCGAAGCCCATGAAGTGTTCGTCTCGGCGACGGGCGTGATCGGCGAGCCATTGCCCGCACATATCGTCTCCGGGGGCGTAGAACAGGTTTGGGAGAAGCTGGACGCGCCGGACTGGGAGAAGGTCGCCAACTGCATTCGCACGACGGACACGTTCGCCAAGGCGGCGGGGGAAATCGTCGACCTTAACCGGCGCAATGTCGCGATCGTGGGCGTGGCCAAGGGCTCGGGCATGATCCAGCCGAACATGGCGACGACGCTGAACTACCTGTTCACGGACGCTGCCTTGGGGCCAAAGGTTTGCCAGGCGCTGATCTCGAAACTGGGCGACCTGACCTACAACTGCATCACAGTGGATAGCGACACGTCGACGTCTGACACGCTGCTGTTCTTTGCGACAGGCGCCGCTGGGGGCGAGCCGATCGACAATCCTGACGATCCGCGACTGGCGGTTTTCGTCGAGGCGATGCATCGGGTGTTGCTCGACCTTGCCACGCAGATCGTGCGCGATGGAGAAGGCGCCTCGAAGATCATCGAGATCACAGTGGAAGGCGCGGCGAGCGATGCCTCGGCCAAGGTGATCGCTTGCTCGATCGCAAATTCACCGCTTGTGAAAACAGCGATCGCGGCGAGCGACGCCAACTGGGGCCGGGTGGTCATGGCCGTGGGCAAGACGGCCGAGCCGGTCGAGCGTGACCGCCTGACGCTGTGGTTCGGCGATCATCTCGTGGCGCGGGATGGGGCCCGGTCGCCGGAGTATTCGGAAGAAAAAGCCACCCGTGCCGTTTCGGGACAGGAGGTTTTCATCCGAGTCAATGTCGGCGTTGGCCATGGACAGGCGCGGGTATGGACCTGTGATTTCACCGATGGTTACGTGAAAATAAACGGCGCCTACAGAAGTTGATCGCCGCTTGAACCTGAAATTCACCTCGCCATGACAGAACAGTCTCACGCAAGACCGTTGGTTCTCGTAGCTGCGGCGGCGTTGGTGCGAAGTGACGGGCGTTTGCTGCTTGCGCAGCGGCCCAAGGGAAAAGCGATGGCGGGTCTCTGGGAATTCCCAGGCGGCAAGGTCGAAGCCGGTGAAATCCCTCAGGGAGCGCTCGCGCGCGAACTGAAGGAAGAGCTGGGCGTCGTCGTGGCCGAAGCAGACATGCAGGCGTTTTCCTTTGCTTCGTATGCCTATGAAAAGTTTCACCTGCTCATGCCGGTCTTTCTGATCCGGCGCTGGGAAGGCGAGGCTGAGGCCCGGGAGGGGCAGCAGCTCGCATGGGTGTCAGCCGCGGAGATCAGGAGCTATCCGGCGCCTGAGGCTGACGTGCCCCTGTTCGAGCAATTCATAGATTGGTCGAAGGCAGGTCACGCATGAAAACGGTTCAGAAAATTCTTCGGGTCCTTGCCGATCGCTCAGGCGCGACGGCTATCGAGTACGCGCTGATTGCGGGCATTATCTGCATCGCCATCGTCGGCGGCGCGTCAACGATCGGCACGCAGACAAACGACTCGTTCAACGAGCTCAAGACGAGCGGCTTTGGCGCCTAACCTTTAGGGCCAGTCTTCTCGCCGGCGGTTTGTTCCTTCACACCGAGCGCATCGGCCAGACGCATGGTTGCGCTGCCTGGACGCTTGGCTTTCGGCTGGTCAGGCCCTGGCGCCCATCCCGACAGGGTTACGAACTCGAACGTCGCGCGAATGCGGCCATCAGCGTCTGAGAAGCGTTGCGCGTAGATTTCCATCGCCCGCATGAGGATGCCGCGCGTCAGCGCCGGGTTGGAGCGGTTGGCGAAGGCCGCCGTCTCGCCCATGCCGCGCAGGTCGGCCAGCAGCTTGAGCGGATGGGCATAGCGCACGGTGCGCAGGTCGTTGTCGGCCACCGGCATGGCGAATTGCGTGCGCTGGAGCAGGCCGGCGGCGTCGATCACATCCAGCATGGGCGACACGCGATTGGCGGCTCCGCCACGAATTTCGTCTTCGGCCGCCAGCAGCGACTGGCGCAGTTCGGTGAGCGTACGTCCGCCCAGCACGGTGGCAATGAAGAGGCCGTCGGGCTTCAGCACCCGCCGGATCTGGATCAGCGCGCCGGGCAGGTCGTTGACCCAGTGCAGCGACAGCGCCGACACGATCAGGTCGAAGGACTGTTCCGGAAAGGGCAGCGCTTCCTCGTCGGCCACCTGATGACCGAAGGCGGGGGAGAGGTCGGCAGAGACGATCTCGCTGATGCGGCTGTTAGCTAAGGGATCAGCCCGCAGGACGCGCGCCAGCGTGCCGTCATGGGCGCCTAGGTCGAGAGCGCGGTCGAAACGGCGATTGATCGTCTCAAGCCGCAAAGCAATGTCTTCCGCCGCTGCCTGTTTCAGGAAAGAATACTCGGCATAGCTGGCCGCCGCCCGTGCACGCCTCTGGGCGTGAAGGGCGCGGTCGAATATCCGCATGTGATCTGCGGGGGGAGCGGGGGTTGGACCAGTCATCGCCGGACTATGTAGCGACTTCGCGTCGAAAAGATAAGGCTCGCCGGAAGCGCCCTGGGGCCGGACTGGCCGGGCTGATCTGGCCGCAGCGGTCGCTGATCACCAATCGCGAGGTGGCAGGGCCGGGCGCGCTGGAGCCGGAGCTGTGGGCTAAGCTGCAATTCCTGTCTGATCCCCTGTGCGCCCGGTGCGGGTCGCCTTTCGAGATCGCGGTGGATGAGGCGCAGGAATGCGGGGCGTGCCTGGCGCATCCGCCTGTCTATGACCGGGCGCGGGCGGCGCTGGTCTATGGCGACGTCTCGCGGGACCTGGTGCTGGGACTGAAATACCAGGGACGGCGCGACGGGCTTTCCGTGCTGGGCGGCTGGATGGCAAGCGCGGGGCGGGATCTGCTCAGCGACGCCGACCTGATCGTGCCGGTGCCGCTGCATTATTTCAGATTGGTTCGGCGCGGGTTCAACCAGTCGGCCTGGCTGGCGGCAGCGCTGTCCCGGTCGAGCGGGGTGAAGCTTTCCGTCGATGCGCTGAAGCGAGTGAAGGCCACGCCGATCCAGGGCGGGCTTTCGGCAGACGGACGGCGGCGGAATGTGCAGGGCGCGTTCAAGGTGCGCCGCTCGCGCGAGCGGCTGGTGAAGGATCAGAAAATCTTGCTGGTCGATGATGTTTTGACCACCGGCGCCACTGCGGAAGCCTGTACACGGGCGCTGCGGCGTGCCGGAGCGGCATGCGTCGATGTTGTCACACTGGCCCGTGTTGCGGGCCCACGGGCGGCGCCCATATAGTTTTGGAACGATTCCAGAGTCTAACCGCTCTGTTATTCGGTTGTTGTTCAGCCTCTCCGCGCAGGTTTGGCTGGGTCAGGTTCAGGTCAGGAGTTGCCGGTGTCGGCGCGTGTTGAAATCTACACCCGGGATTATTGCGGATACTGCACCCGTGCGAAATCCTTGCTGGAGTCCAAGGGCGCCAAGGTGATCGAGTATCGCGCGGGCGATGATCCGGACAAGCGCCGCGAGATGATCCAGCGCAGCCATGGCACGACCTATCCGCAGATCTTCATCAACGGGCGCCATGTCGGTGGTTCGGATGACATCCACGACCTCGACCGTATCGGCAGGCTCGATCCGCTGCTGGCCGAAACGGCTACGGCTTGAGCCGGAAGGGAAACAACTGACGTGATCCGCTATTCTCTCGCCTGTGTGGGGGAGCATGAGTTCGAGGCGTGGTTCTCGAACTCGAAAGCGTATGACGTCCAGCGCAAGAAGAAGCTGGTCGAATGCCCGGTGTGCGGCTCGACCGAGGTGAAGAAGCAGATCATGGCGCCGATGGTGCGCTCATCGGACAGGGCCGTGCCGGCCGAGGTTGTGGCGGCGCAGGCGGCTGCGGAAATCCGCCAGCACATTGCTACGACCCATGACTATGTCGGCGAGAAATTCGCGGACGAGGCGCGGGCGATGT
>JAUYSA010000534.1 GCA_030696545.1 Hyphomonadaceae bacterium | reverse complement strand
AGAATTCTTCCGCGACAATGGCCGTCATGCGCTGATCATCTATGATGACCTGTCCAAGCAGGCCGTGGCTTACCGCCAGATGTCGCTGCTGCTGCGCCGCCCGCCGGGCCGTGAAGCTTACCCGGGCGACGTTTTCTATCTCCACTCGCGCCTGCTCGAGCGCGCGGCCAAGCTGAACAAGGACCATGGTTCGGGCTCGCTGACGGCGCTGCCGATCATCGAGACGCAGGCCAACGACGTGTCTGCCTATATCCCGACCAACGTGATCTCGATCACGGACGGCCAGATCTTCCTCGAGACCGACCTGTTCAACTCGGGCATCCGCCCTGCCGTGAACGTCGGTCTGTCGGTGTCGCGCGTGGGTGGTTCGGCCCAGGTGAAATCGACCAAGCAGGTCGCCGGCACGATGAAGTCGGAACTCTCGCAGTACCGCGAGATGGCCGCCTTCGCGAAGTTCGGTTCGGACCTCGACGCGACCACGCAACGCCAGCTCAACCGCGGCGCGCGCCTGACCCAGCTTCTCAAGCAGCCGCAATACTCGCCGCTGCAGACGGAAGAGCAGGTCGTGGTGATCTATGCCGGTACGCGCGGCTATCTCGACAAGATCCCGACGGATGCGGTCGTTCGCTTTGAAGCCGAGCTGCTGCGCCACATCCGCGCCGAGAAGCAGGCTCTGCTGACCGACATTCGCGACATGAAAGACATCTCGAAGAACGGCAAGGACGGCGGCAAGATCGAAGATGCGATCAAGTCGACGCTCGAAGCTTTCGCCAAGACGTTCGCGTAACTCTGAAAGTCTGAGGACAAGGCATAGCCCATGCCCAGCTTGAAGGAATTCCGCCTCCGGATCGTCAGCGTGAAGTCCACGCAGAAGATCACCAAGGCGTTGCAGATGGTGGCCACCGCCAAGCTGAAGCGTGCGCAGGAAGCTGCGCAGGCTGCTCGTCCGTATGCGACGCGGATGGCGTCGGTGATTGCGAACCTCGCGAGCGGCGCAGCCGCTGGCGGCGGACCGAAACTGATCGCCGGTACGGGATCGGATGACGTTCACCTGCTGATCGTGCTGACCAGCGAGCGCGGCCTGTGCGGCGGCTTCAACACCAACATCGTCAAGATGGCCCGCGCCGAGATCCGGCGTCTGCAGGCTGCCGGCAAGACGGTGAAGATCCTGACCATCGGCAAGAAGGGCGCTGACGCCCTGAAGCGCCAGTATGGCCCGTTGATCATCGGCCATATCGACCGCAAGTCGGAGCGTTCGGTGACGGCGGAGAGCGCTGCGCGCATTGCATCGGAAATCACCGGCCGGTTCGACCGGGCGGAGTTCGATGTCGCCACGCTGGTGTTCGCACGCTTCAAGAACCTGCTGACGCAGATCCCAACCGCACTGCAGCTGATCCCGGCGAAGGCGCCGGCTGATGCGCCGAAGGTCGACCTGCAGGGTGCGCGCTACATCTACGAGCCGAGCGAAGAGGCGATCCTCGAGACGCTGCTGCCGCGTTATCTGGGCACGCAGCTTCTGTCGGCGCTGCTGGAAACCGAAGCCGGCTTCCAGGGCGCGCAGATGACCGCCATGGACAACGCGACACGCAATGCGGGCGACATGATCAAGTCGCTGCAGCTGCGCTACAACCGCGCCCGCCAGGCTCAGATCACCAAAGAACTCATCGAGATCATCTCGGGCGCCGAAGCGCTCTAACGAATTACGCCAGAAACGTAAGAACAAACGACCAGAGGCCAGACATGAGCACGAAGACAGCCACCAACGTGAAGGGCCGCGTAAGCCAGGTCATCGGCGCCGTCGTCGACGTGGAATTCGACGGCCACCTGCCGGCGATCCTGAACGCGCTGGAGACGACGAACAACGGCACGCGCCTTGTTCTGGAAGTCGCCCAGCACCTTGGCGAGAACGCGGTTCGCACGATCGCGATGGACTCGACCGAGGGCCTCACGCGCGGACACGAAGTCCGCGACACGGGCGATGCGATTTCGGTGCCGGTCGGCGAAGCCACGCTGGGCCGCATTCTCAACGTCATCGGTGAGCCGATCGACGAAGCCGGTCCGGTTGACCGCACCGTCCTGCGCGGCATCCACCAGCCCGCTCCGTCCTTCGTGGACCAGAAGCCGGTTCCGGAAATCCTGCCGACGGGCATCAAGGTCGTCGACCTGCTGTGCCCGTACGCCAAGGGCGGCAAGATCGGCTTGTTCGGCGGCGCCGGCGTGGGCAAGACCGTTCTCATTCAGGAACTGATCAACAACATCGCGAAGGCTTACGGCGGCTACTCCGTGTTCGCCGGCGTCGGCGAGCGCACGCGCGAAGGCAACGACCTCTATCACGAGATGGTGGAATCGGGCGTGAACCAGGCTGGCGGCGGCGGCACGTCGCGTTGCTCGCTGGTGTTCGGCCAGATGAACGAGCCCCCGGGCGCCCGCGCTCGCGTCGCTCTGACGGGTCTCACGATCGCCGAGAACTTCCGCGACCAGGGCAAGGACATCCTCTTCTTCGTCGACAACATCTTCCGCTTCACGCAGGCCGGTTCGGAAATGTCGGCGCTGCTCGGCCGTATTCCGTCGGCGGTGGGTTATCAGCCGACGCTGGCGACCGACATGGGCCAGCTGCAGGAGCGCATCACCTCGACCACCAAAGGCTCGATCACTTCGGTGCAGGCCATCTACGTGCCCGCCGACGACTTGACCGACCCGGCCCCGGCCGCTTCGTTCGCCCACCTTGACGCGCAGACAGTTCTCAACCGCGCGATCTCCGAAAAAGGCATCTACCCGGCCGTGGACCCGCTCGACTCGTCGTCGCGCATCCTCGACCCGAACGTGGTCGGCCAGGAGCACTATGACGTCGCCCGCGGCGTGCAGGAGTTGCTGCAGAAGTACAAAGGCCTGCAGGACATCATCGCCATTCTCGGCATGGACGAGCTGTCCGAAGACGACAAGCTGGTCGTCTCGCGCGCCCGCAAGGTCGAACGCTTCCTGTCACAGCCCTTCTTCGTGGCCTCGCAGTTCACCAACCTCGAAGGCCAGTTCGTGGACGTGAAGGACACGGTCGCGGGCTTCAAGGAAATCCTCGAAGGCAAGCACGACGACATCCCGGAACAGGCGTTCCTGATGTGCGGCAAGATCGATGACGTGATCGCCAAGGCGCAGAAGATGGCGGCCGAAGCAGCCTGATCTTTCGATCAGGTGTGAAGTTTGAAACAGGCGCGGAGCGATCCGCGCCTGTTTTTGTTTGTGCTGCGGTGCGCCTTGTTTCGCCGACGGTCTCCGATAGCGTGATGCCGTCTGGAGGGACGCAATGAAACGACGGTTGGTGATCTTGCCTGCGGCGGCGCTGGTGTTAGCAGCCTG
>JAUYSA010000533.1 GCA_030696545.1 Hyphomonadaceae bacterium | reverse complement strand
CGAGCCGTCGGGCTGGGTGACGGGTTCGGGATAGATGTCGGTCTGCACATGATCGTCGGGCGCGAACATGTTCATCCATTCGAACGTCGCGCCGGGGATGATCTGCGCGTCCGTATCGCGGAACCAGAGATAGACGTCGGCGACGAACGAATAGTTGTGCAGGTCGATCGACTGGATGTCGTTGATATACATCCCGACCTTCACTTCGGCCGGGGCCTGCGTCTGGGCGTGGGCGGGGAGGCCGGCGGCCAGCGCGAACAGAAAGGCCAGGAAACGCAGGACCTGCCGCATTGAAGAACTCCCCACATCGAGGCGTCCTTGATGGTCAGTGTCGCGCGCCAAGGCAAGGGCGCCCAGGTTGGGGCGCACAGCCGCGTTCGCGCAGGTAGGACCGGCGCGTTGAAGACGTTTCGATTTGCGAATTAATCCGGGATCAGGGAAGCGCCTGTGACTCGCCCCCTCCGTCTCGCGACGAAGGCGTCGCGATCCACCTCCCCCGCTTCGCAGGGGAGGATGGGCGCCGTGGCGCTCGGCCTGCCATGGCGTCGCGATGCGGGTTGGCTTATCAATCGCCGCTCTGATTTTCTGTTGCGAGGGTTCTCCGATGGCGTTGTTGGTGTTGAGCGTTGCAGGCAGCGACCGGCCCGGCCTGACCAAGGCGCTGGCGGCGGCTGTGTTGTCGGCGGGCGGCAACTGGCTGGAGAGCCATCTGTCGCGACTGGGCGGGCTTTATGTCGGCTCAGTTCTGGTCGAGCTGGCGGAGGGCAAGGTCGAGGCGTTGCGCGCGGCGGTGGCGGCTGTCGATGCGGCGGGGCTTGAGGTGCGCATTGCGCCGGCGGGCGAGGTTGTGGTTGCGGGCGAGACGCTGGAGTTCTCGCTGGTGGGGCAGGACAGGCCGGGCATCGTCAACCAGGTGACGGCGGCGGTGAGCAGCCTCGGCGCGAACATCGAGACGTTCGAGACATGGCTGAGCGCGGAAGCGCATGCGGGCGGCCAGCTGTTCCACATGGCGGCGCATCTGCGCCTGCCCGAGGGGCTGAAGGCGTCTGCCGTGCAGGACGCGCTGGAGGCGATCTCGGGCGAGATCATGGTGGATGTGGCGGTGGGGTAGGCCCTCCGCGTCTGCTTCATGTGATTGACGCCTGCGTGGGGGCGCCGCGATAGTGCTGTCGCTCATCCGGGGGATCACATGAAATACGCCTTGCTTGCCGCCATGGCTGTCGCGGTTGCGCCGATCGCGCACGCGCAGGATTGCGGGCCGCTTGAGCAGGTGCTGACGGCGGCGGAGGATCGCTTCAGGAGCGTCATGGTCGAGGAGCTTGATGACGGGTTCTTCGATGCGAGCATCTATCTCCTGGGCGCGGACGAATGCGCCGTCGATTCGATCGAGACCTCGTATTACTGCCTGTGGTCGCGGCCGGACGTGGCCGAGGCGGACAAGGCGATCGCGCCGCTCTACGACATGGCGAAGGTCTGCCTGTCGGAAGGCTGGGTGTGGAGCGAGCTGACGGGCGTGAAGACAACCAACACCACGACAGTCATCGAAGGCTACCGGATGACCAAGCGCTCCGGCGCGCACAAGGGCGCCGTCGTGCAGGTTTACATGGACAGCATTGCCGGCCAGCCGTGGCGGCAGGTGTGGCTGGACGTTGCGGTGGAGTAGGCGCGCGTTTCGCCATCCGCCGCTGTGGCGGCAGCCCCCTCCGTCTCGCGACGAAGCCGTCGCGATCCACCTCCCCCGCCGGCGGCGGTGGCGGACTCCGCGCAGGGGCACCTTGTCCTCCACCGCCGCCGGCGGGGGAGGGGGAGCGACGCGAAGCGTGGGGTCGGTGGGGGCTGGTGAGGTGTGTGCGCGTGTCGCTCCGTCCACAGACGGAATTTCCGCAATTACGCTCTGCGGAACATTTGCTGAACACAGAATCGGTGTATCGTCAGTGCATGTCGAAAATCGGCATGGCTGGCGGGCTCTTCGAAGGAAAAGCTCGATGAGCAAAGACAGTAAGACGTTCTCGATTGGCGCAATTCCAAGACCGGCGAGTTCATGCCGGTGAAGGAAGCGAAGAGCCGGCCGTCAACGACGACCGTCGAACGTATGCCGAAGTCTGGCCCTCATACAGGTTGCCGTAAATGAAGAACCACATTTGGATCGCGATCATTGCCTCAGTGTTTGTGGCGGCGGTCCTAATTGTGACTGGCTTGGCTCTACATAGTGATCCACATCGCGGCACATTCGGCGACATGTTTGGGTTCGCTAACGCGCTGTTCTCGGGTGTTGTTTTTATTGGCGTCACCTACGCGATCTTTCTGCAAAGAGAAGAGATCAGAATAGCTCGCGACGATATCCGGTACACCAAGACCATTCTGGATGAGCAGCAAAAGCATCTGGCACTTCAGAATGAGGAGACAAAACGTCAGATGTTCGAGAACACCTTCTTTGGGATGCTGACGCTTCTAACGGAAATCACATCCCAGATCGATGTGTTGAGCCCCGAAGGGCGCCTCACAAAAGGGAAAGACATGTTCCCCATTTTCATAAAACGCCTAAGGGGTGCATCATCAGGCGAACCGCCAATTCGCGACCTTGCTGGCTTTGAGCGTATCTACAAAAAGTTCTACGCGGCTGAAGGAAAAGAGGTGGGGCACTATTATCGGGTGCTGTATAATATTGTGAAGTTCATCGACAAAAGTGGACCAGCCGAGAAAAAATTCTACAGCAACATACTTCGTGCGCAGTTGTCGGACGCAGAGGCAGCTTTGCTGTTCCACAAGGGGTTGTCGAGTTTCGGGCGCGAAAAGCTCAAACCATTGATCGAGAAGTATGCTCTTCTCAAGAACGTCAAAGACGAAGATTTGTTGGCTGCAAATCTGAAAGATCACTACGCACGTTCAGCTTACGGATGATTTCCCGGGTAGGTGTGTGACCTCACCCTCCACTCACATACTCCAGCTCCACGGGCCCCGTCATGATGACGTGGTCGGTTGCTTCGCTCCACTCGATGGTGATGTCGCCGCCGTCATTGTGGACGAGGGCTTTGCGGTCGGTGAGGTTGCGGCGGGCGGCGGCTACTATGGCGGCGCAGTTGTTGCTGCCGCAGGCGAGGGTCTGGCCGGCGTTGCGTTCCCAGGTGCGCAGGCGCGTTTCGGTGCGCGAGATGATTTCGAGGAAGCCGGTGTTGACGCCCTGCGGAAACAGCGGGTGCCATTCGCAGAGCGAGCCCACGGCTTTCACGTCGATCTTGTCGAGCTCGGGCACGAAGAAGATAATGTGCGGGTTGCCCATATTCACCGCGCCGGGAAGCTGGAGATAGGGCGCGTCGATCGGGCCGATCTTGAGATCGATGCCGCGCGTGTCCATCCGCTCGGCCAGCGGGATCTCTTCCCATTTGAGCAGGGGCGAGCCCATGTCGACGGAGATCTGTGTGGGGCCGATGCGGTCTGCCTTGAGGCGGCCGGCGACGGTCTCGACGATGATCTTGTCCTTCTGCGTTTCCTCCATGACGAGCCAGGCGACGCAGCGCGTGGCGTTGCCGCAGGCTTCGGCGCTGGAGCCGTCCTTGTTCCAGATGCGCATGAAGACGTCGCCGCGCAGGGTGGTCTCGAGGGCGATGACCTGGTCGGCGCCGACGCCGGTGGCGGGGTCGGCGATCTCGCGGACCTGTTCGGGCTTGAGGCCGAGCGCGCCTTTCCGGTCGTCAAAGATGACGAAGGAATTGCCGGCGCCATTCATCTTCCAGAATTTCATGGGGGGAGATGTAGTCGTTCATCCGCGCGGAATCCATCCTCCGCGTCCCCCGCGAAGGCGGGGGTCCAGCGGGCAAGGGGATTCGGGGCGCTTCGCGCTCTTTTTCAGGGACTGGGTCCCCGCCTTCGCGGGGAAGGCGGGTCAGAAAGCTTGCTTCCAGGGCATCTGCCGCTAACCCTTGGGTCAGCAACAGGGAGTGTCGGCATGCGGCGCATTTTCGCGGGTTTTGCGGCGTTGATGCTGGCGGCGTGCAGTCCTCAGGAGGAAGTCAAAGTGACCACGAATGCTCTCGATCCGAATTCGGACGCGCATCTCTATCTGGAAGAGGTGGAGGGCGCGGAGGCGCTGGCGTGGGTGCGGGGGCAGAATGAGCGGACGCTGAAAGTGCTTGAGGGGGATGCGCGGTATGCGGGGTATTACGAGGCGGCGCTGAAGATCGCGACATCGTCGGACCGGATTCCGTATGGGTCGATCCGGCGGGGGCATGTCTATAATTTCTGGCAGGACGAGGCGCATGAGCGCGGCATCTGGCGGCGCACGACGCCGGGCGAGTATGCCAAGGCGCAACCTGTGTGGGAGACGCTGCTGGACCTCGACGCGCTGTCGAAGGCGGAGGGGGCGAACTGGGTTTACAAGGGCGTGAGCTGCCTGCCGCCGGAACAGACGGAATGCCTGCTGTCGCTGTCGGATGGCGGCAAGGATGCGGTGCGGGTGCGCGAGTATTCGATCGCGGGCGGAGCGGAGAAGGCGGGGTTCGTGGCTGGCGGATTTGATATCCCCGAGGCCAAGAGCTCGATCACGTGGGCTAACAAGGACACGCTGCTGATCGCGACGGATTGGGGCGGCGATACGCCGTCGCTGACCGAGAGCGGCTATCCGTTCGTGACCAAGCGGCTGAAGCGCGGGCAGAAGCTGAGCGAGGCGGTGGAGGTGCATCGCGGCGAAGTGACGGATGTGGCGGCGTCGGCGTTTGCGCTGGAGGATGAGCACGGGAAGCGCTGGTTCGGCGCGGCGCGGGCGGAGACATTCTATACGTCGAGCTATGTGCTGTTTCCCGAAAGCGGCGGCGAGCCGGTGAGGATTCCGCTGCCGGAGAAGGGCAGCCCGCAGGGAATATTCGCGGACACGCTGATCGCGACGATCGAGGAGGATTGGGCGCCTGAAGGCCAGGGACCGTTTAAGGCGGGCGACCTGATCGGGTATTCGTGGAGCGAGTTCGTCGCGACGGGCAAGCTGCCGAAGGTGGAGCTGGTGTTCCGCCCCACGCCGAAGCAGGCGCTGCAGGGCGTGGGCATCACGAAGAACGAGTTGCTGGTGAACATCTCCGACAATGTCGTCGTGAAGGTGATGGCTTATCGCAAGGGCGCTTCGGGCTGGACGAGCAAGGAAGTGCCGCTGCCGCCGAACGGATCGGCGGGCGTGATCTTCGCCGATGTGGAAGAGGCAACGGCGTTCCTCGGCTTTGATGGATACCTGTCGCCGGATTCGCTGTTCACCTATGACTCGGCGTCTGGCGCGCTGTCGCAGATCAAGGCGCTGCCGGCATGGTTCGATGCGTCGAGCATGGTTGTCGATCAGTTCGAGGCGACATCGAAGGACGGAACGAAAGTGCCGTACTTTGTCGTGCGGAAGGCAGACATCAAATACGACGGTTCGAACCCCACGCTGGTCTATGGCTATGGCGGTTTCCAGGTGAGTCAGACGCCGGGCTATTCCGGCACGGTGGGCAAGCTGTGGCTGGAGCAGGGCGGCGTCTATGTGATGGCGAACATCCGGGGCGGCGGCGAGTTCGG
>JAUYSA010000520.1 GCA_030696545.1 Hyphomonadaceae bacterium | reverse complement strand
GAAGCAGGCCAGCAAGGCGGCCCGTACTACATTCTTGGACGTCATTGTGGTCTCCCTCGAGGTCACATCACTGGGCCGCTGGGAGCGCCAAATCTGCTGGTAGCTTGACGCCCGCTTCCCCGATGCAACCGCTTAGACGGGCAAGATGACGGTCAGCCCACATTTTTGCGACAGTTCTGATTCCATCCTGTTTATCCTCAGGCTTGATCGCGCCGAGGTTGGGAAAACGACCAATCAGGCTGATGCTTGCGCCAAGTTTCACAACTGGTGTGGCTTCACAGCATCTCAGCGGTTTGCTGGCCGCCCGCGGATCGCGCTGCTAGGAAAGCGCATGCCTTGCGTGGACCCACGAAGCTCAGATGTCTGAAGGAACTTTGCTTCCTCGCCGAACTGTCCTCGCAACGGGCGCCGCGCTGGGGCTCGTGAGCGCGTGCGGTCATGCGCCTTCGGCATGGGCGCCGCCTGCGCCGCGGGGCTTCCGTGTGATCGAGCACGAATGGATTGTCATGCGCGACGGCATCCGCCTGTCGGCGCGTCTCTGGATTCCCGAGAGCGCTACCAGTCCAGCTGTTCTTGAATGCATACCCTATCGCAAGCGTGACCTTTACCGCGCCTATGACGACATCTGGGGAAAGACGCTTGCCGAGGCTGGAATCGCTTTCGTGCGAGTGGATGTGCGCGGCACGGGCGATTCAGAAGGCTTCATCACGGACGAATATTCAGAGCTGGAATTGGATGACTGTGAAGAGATCATCGCCTGGATGGCTCGGCAAGACTGGTGCAGTGGCGCAGTCGGCATGCGTGGCCTGTCGTGGGGCGGGATAAACACGCTGCAGGTAGCAGCCCGCCAGCCGCCGGCGCTGAAGGCGATCATGCCCATGGGGTGTTGCGACAACCGTTACACCGACGATGCGCATTACATTGGTGGAACGCTGGCGCGGGCCAATTTTCAGTGGGGCGTGCTGTTCAAGACCGTAATGGCCGGACCTCCCGATCCGGAAGTAGTCGGCGATGCCTGGCGCAGGATGTGGCAGACCCGGCTGCACGCGACGCCTGCGATCCTTTCCGACTGGACGCAACATCAGCGGGAAGGCGACTACTGGCGCCGCGGCTCTGTTTCCACGGATTATGCCAGCATAAAAATCCCAACTTACCTCGTCAGCGGATGGGACGACACTTACGCCACGCCCGTACTTCGCCTTCTTGAGAAGCTGACGGCGCCCACAAAAGCGCTGATCGGTCCCTGGGGGCACACCTATCCAAATCTTGCGCAGCCGCTTGGTCTCGACTGGGCCTACGAGGAGGTGCGTTGGTGGCGTCACTGGCTGGCGGGTGACGCGACCGGCATCATGAACGAGCCGCGTCTCCGCTGCTACATGCCTTATACAACTGCTGCGGAAGCCGGATCCGAGCCTGTGCCGGGCCGGTGGATCGCAGAGGCATCCTGGCCCCGCCGCTCTGCGGAGCGGCTGCTCTATCTGAACAGCGGGTCGCTCGGCACGGAACCGGAGCGCGGTGCATCCATCGTGCATCGCGACAAGGGCGTCATCGGTACGACAAAACCTGAATGGCTGGATCGGCTGCCGATCGAACAATCCCACGACGATGCGCTTTCGACCGTGTTCGACGGAAAGCCGCTAGCTGAACCATTTGAGATTCTTGGCGCTGCGCGCGTGAGGCTCAGCTTCGTCTGCGACAAGCCTGCTGCGAACCTTGTGCTCAGGCTCTGCGAACTCCGGCCAGACGGCCGTAGCTGGCTTGTGACTTGGGGCATTCTGAATCTCACCCGCCGCGATTCAATGTCCGACCCTCGTACACTTGCAACTGGCGAGGTGGACGCGGTCGATATCGACCTGCGCCCGATCGCGCATCGTTTCAGCGCGGGCTCGCGCATTCGCCTTTCGCTGTCCGAGGGATGGTGGCCGATGATCTGGCCAACAGTGGAGACATCAACCTTCAGGATCGCGGCGGGATACTCGACGCTCGACTTGCCAGTCCGCCCGCACGAGAAGCAGCCGGTTCACTTTCCCATCCCGGAAATCCGTTCAGCTCCTGGTCCCGTTGCGTCTTACCAACCCGTCGCCCCAGATGCGAACAGCAAGGTCGTCGTCACGAGCATTGCGCCCGCGACGCCTTACACGGTCGCCGGGGCCGGCATCGAGCTGTCCTCCAGCCGAGAAGAAGTCTGCGAGATCGTCGCGGGCGATCCGCTGTCGAGCCGCTGGCGCCAGACCGTTCGCTCGTCATGGAGCCGCGGTGACTGGCGATGCACCGTGGAGGCCTCCTATGAACTGTCGTGCGACCGGGCTGCTTTCCGCCTCAAGGAAAACCTCCGCGCCACGTTCAATGGCGAAGACGTCATAGCTCTCGGAAACGAAGCCCGGATTCCCCGGGACCTGATCTAGCCAGGCGTGCTGTCACTCAGCGTGAGCTGAAGGTGCTCGCGCGGGGCGATGTAGCTGTTCAGCACCTTGAAGGTCAGGTTCAGTTTCGACGGGTCCGGAACATTCTTCACGAGTAGCGTGAATGTCGATCCCGCTTTCACGGTGAAAACATGCCCTTCGTCGTAGAAGCCTTCGTGCCCGACATTCTCGAGTATGTAGTCGACCGGGCTCTCATTGATGACGCTGACGGGCACAACTGACGTGCGGGGCAGGGGTGCGTCGACATCGATCTTCAGCGAGCCCCGGACAACCGCCTCCACATTCTCTTTTTTGCCGGCAAGATTGTCATTGTAGATCGCCACTGTGGCGCCTGCCTTCAGCGCGGTCTTGACGCCTTCCGATGTCTCCGCACCTGTGAGAATCAGCGTCGCCGTCCTGTGTCCGCCGCCGGCCAGATCATACTCCCAGTCGATCAGCCCATGCACGTCCGACGTGCCGATGATCGTCAGGTTGTTGTCGAGCGCCATCCGGAAGGCTTCGTCCGATATGTCGGCCCCGTTCGCTACTTCGATGCCGTGCAGCAGCTTGTCCTTGATCAGCTGGGCATGCACAGGCGTCATCGCCGCCACGCCCGTCGGCGTTTGCGCGTGCCAGTAGGGATGGTTCCAGAACGTGAAGGCGCCCTGAGCGTTGGCGGTCTTTAGTTGCGTGGTCACATCGCCAGTCCGGATCGCATTGGCGTCGGTAATGAACACTGCGTTGATGTGGCCAGCCGGCATTACCACCTTGGTGATCTCCGTGCCGTTGATCACGATCAGCGGCCGCCCCGCGACGCCTTGCGAATCCGGCTTTACGACAGCGGCTTCCGAAGCCAGCTGGTACGAGCGATTGCGGTCAGGGTGGGGGATGTCCGCCGCGTGCGGCTGGTATTCCAGATGCTCGCTGACCGCCATCGCAAACAGACCGTCGCGTTTGGCTTCCTCGACGCGGATGTCCGGCCAGACGCTGCCATCCGAGAACACGCTGTGCGTATGCAGGTCGACCGCCAAAACAGATCGTCCGTCCATAGTCTTGGGAAAGGCGATGCGCCGCTCGCGCGCGATTGCAGCGCCATCATGGGCCGCCGCAATCGGCGAGATCCCCAGCACGATCGCCGCTGCTGCCACGCCTAGTTTGCGCATACCGTCTCTCCGTCGTTGCCGAGAACCTGTCGCGTCATGATCACATGCGTATGACGGTCGCAGGAAGCGCTTCTTCAAAAGAATTCGCCGCCGGATGTCAGGTCCGGCGGCGAAGTGGCCACAAGTCTTCTGGGGCTAAACTTAGAAGGACTTGCGGATCGTTGCGAAGACCTGACGGGGAGCGCCAACCATCAAGGTCTGGTTGTCTGGGCTGGCGTTGAAGCCGTTGGTGCCAATCGTCGACACGAACTCTTCATCCATCAAGTTGGTGACGTTGACCTGAACTTCCAGGCCATCAAGCATCTCGCCGGTGAAGCGATAGCCAGCGGTAAGGTCGGCGACAGTGTAACCATCGACTTCGGCATTGTTCACGTACGAGAAATAACGCGAGCCCGTATAGGCGACCGAAAGCTTCCCGAAGAACGTGCCATTGTCATAGCCGAGGTCGGCTTTCAGCAGGTGCTCCGGCGCGTTTACGACCGTCTTGCCGCTTGTCTGAATGACGGTGGCTGGCGTTGTCGAAGTGTCGATCACGTCGTCGTCGTAGGTCGAGTCGTTGTACGCGTAAGAGCCGAACAGCGACCATTCGTCTGTCAGGTCATACGAGCCGGCGAGTTCGATGCCCTGGGTTGTGACGCTGCCCACGTTTTTGATAACCGATGGGCTCCCGACGATGCCCGGGCCGGATGAAAGGCCCAGCAAACGGTCGTCGAACTGCACATAGTAGGCTGCAGCCACGCCCTGGAACGGGCCGTTGCGATAGCGCCAGCCGCCTTCGAGTGTTTTGGAGCTTTCCGGATCGGTGTTCTCCTTGATGAAGTCGAAGCCCGATTGCGTCTGGCTGGAGGCCGGCGCCAGCGTGAAGGCGCGCATGTTCTCGGTATAGCCGCCGAAGATCTCGCTATTGTCCGAAATCTCGTAGGTGAAGCCGATCTGCGGAAGGAAGTTGTCTTCCGATGTGATCGAACCGTCGAGGTCCGCGTTCGACCCAGGAGTCGGCGCAACAAATCCCGCGACGTTCGTGTCCACCGCCATGTCAACCGTCACCGACTTGAAGCCGCCCGAAACGGTCAGCGCGTCGGAGATGTTCCAGGTGTCCTGAATGTAGAACATCTGGGTTTCGAAGTCGTAGGCGTAGGACCACTGGGTCGCGAACGCATTGCGCATGAACTCCAGTGTCGGACGCGGGGCCGAACGGTTGTTGGCGTAGAACCGGCGATCCTGGTTGAAGTCGTTGTACTCGTACCAGAAGCCGCCTTCGATCGTGTGATCGCCCAGCGTCCACGCCGCCGAACCGACCAGGCCAGAGCGGTTCATGTCGTACTCGGTCGTGCGAACCGAAATGTTGGACAGTCCCGGATCGGTTGCACCGAACTGGAACGGCGTCACATACGGCGTGAACCAGATGCCCTGACCTTCGTTCTCGTGCATGTAGCCAGTCACGGACACGCTGAGATCGCTGGTGACATCCCAGTCATAGGAAAGGCGCGCCAGCGTATCGTCGCGAAGGCCGGAAGCGTCGTAATACGCGTCGTCCAGCGACTCGATCGGATCGGGGTAGTTTGGCGTGTTGCCGGGCAGCGTGCCGTAATAGATGTCCGCCACCTCGTTTGCGAGGTCCCAGTCCGGGGCGAGGTTGTCCCACTCATAGCCAAGCCGGCCGAGCATTTCGAGCGAGAGATCCTGATAGTCAGTCTCGCGTCGCTCTGACCAGTCATAGTATCCCGACAGTACGCCCGGCCCGATCGGCTGCTCAAAGCCGATGTTCGCCTGCTCCAGCTTCTGCGGGCCAGCGCCCTTCCACTTGTCCATCTCCTGATTGGCGTAGGAAATGTAGGCCTTGCCGCCGCCGATCGCTTCAATCGCGCCGGTATCGAGGCGGGCGTATCCGCGGAACATGCTATCGCTGCCTGCGGTGAGCGCAACTTCGCCGCCGAACATGTCGGACGGTCCGCGGCTCGTGAAGGTCAGCGCGCCGCCGAGGTTGGATGTCGAGGCCGTCGCAAGCGACGCCGCGCCCTGCGCCAGCTCAACCTTGCTCAGATTCTCGGAGATGATCGCGCGGCTGATATGCAGGCCGTTATAGTTGCCGTAGCTCATGTCGCCGAGCGGGATCCGGTCAAGCGTGTAGCCAAGCTGGTCTTTCTGGAAGCCGCGAATATTGATGTTGACCGCCCACTCATAAGCGCCGAACGGGTCCGCAGCGGTGTAGTTCACGCCCGGCAGGCTCTCGATGAGCTTGATCGGGCTCGATCCGGCAGCTTCAAGATCGAGATCCGCTTCGGTCAGCGTCTGGACCTGACGTGTTTCGCCCTGACCGATGATCACGACGACGTCGCGGTTGGTCTCTTCAGTTTCAGGCACGCCCGATTGCGCCCAGGCGTTGCCTGCGCACAGCGAGGCGATTGCCGCCCCCATCAGAAGCTTGATCTTCACGTGACACCCCTTCGAATCCGCGCTGCCCGTTGTGGGCGTGCGCGGCGGGGGTACGCCCGACCCATGACGGCTTGGTCGCAATCCCGTGACGGCTGGACATCACTTGCGCAAAAGTTCCATGACGATGCTCGCGCGCCACGACGCGGCAGGGGGCCATACTGGTGTTGGCTTTCTGCTGTTCAATCGCCAAGTCGACGGTCGGTTGCCGTCATGCGAGAAGCGCGGACCCTCATTCGCAAGCTGCCGCCGACCCAGATCAAAAATGACCAGTTTTCAACCCCGTAGATTTTCCGTCGCACCGATGATGGACTGGACCGACCGGAATTGCCGGGCGTTCCATCGGCATCTGTCGGCGCGGGCGTTGCTCTACACAGAGATGGTCACGGCGGATGCGGTCATTCATGGCCAGCGTGACCGGCTGCTTGGCTTTGATCCGCTCGAACAGCCCGTGGCGCTTCAGCTAGGCGGCTCGGAGCCGGAGAAGCTGGCGCAGGCTGCCCGGATCGGCGCGGCCTATGGCTATTGCGAGATCAATCTGAACGTTGGCTGCCCGTCCGAGCGTGTGCAGTCCGGCGCTTTCGGCGCCTGCCTGATGCGCGAGCCAGATCTTGTGGCCGATTGCCTGTCCGCCATGCGTGAGGCCGTCTCCGTTCCAGTAACGGTCAAGCATCGCCTGGGCGTTGAAGATGACGATCCGCGCGACCGTCTTTTCTCCTTTGTCGAGACGCAGGCGAAGGCCGGCACGACAACCTTCGTCGTTCACGCCCGCAAAGCCTGGCTCAAGGGGCTTAGTCCGAAAGAAAACCGCGAGATCCCGCCGCTCAACTATGACATCGTCGCTGAACTCAAGCGCACACATCCGCATCTCGAGATCATACTCAATGGCGGCATCGCCGATCTGGATACGGCGCTGCGTGAATTGCCGCGTGTCGATGGCGTGATGCTCGGCCGCGCCACGTATCACGAGCCGTCGCTGCTGCTCGCTGTTGATGCCCGTATCTTCGGTGACGACGCACCCCAGCGTAGCGCCGATGAAGCCGCGCGCGATTTTCGACCGTGGATCCAGCAACGCCTGGCGGAGGGCGCGGTGCTGCATTCTATCACGCGACACATGCTGGGCTTGTTCGCCGGCCGTCCGGGCGCGCGTCAATGGCGCCGCATCCTGTCGGAAAGAGCGCCCGGCGCCAGGGGCGCAGCTGCTATCGGGATATATGATGAAGCGCTTGCCGCGGTTCGGCCGCGCGAAGCGGCGCAGGCCGGCTGATACCTATTCGTGGATGATGATCGCGTTCGTGGTCACGTCCCAGCCTTCAAGCCGGTTGAGGAAGCTCATGCCGAGCAGCGAGTGCTCAAGCCCGTCTTCCATCACCACGGCCGAAACATTCTTCACGGAGACGCCGTCGATGACGATCTCGTCGATCACGGTCGTTGCCGCTTTTACGCGCCCGGCAGCGGTACGGACATCTGCATTCTTTTGTAGGTTGTCGACATTGATCCCGATGCGCCGCGCATCCCGCTTGCTCAGCGCCACAAGACTCGCGCCCGTATCGACAAGAAACTTCACTGGCGTCTCATTCACACGCGCCGTCGCCCAGTAATGTCCGTCGCCTTCCTTGCGTAGCGAAGCCGTGCGGATCTGGTGCGAACTGGCCCGGGGCAAGACGTCTGCATTTATCTCGGCTTCTTCTGCCAGCGCCGGCTTGGCATCGAGGCGCGGGGTCACGGTATCCCGCAAGGCGACAAGCCCGAGAGCGGCCGCGCCGAACAGCGCCAGAGCAGGAAAAAGGGCCTTCCGCACCGAGATAGACTCCCTAAGGGACGTCACGTGTCCATCTTTCCTAGCAGAAAATCGACTAGCAAAGAACAAATGGACTGCAGGCCCGTTCCGTTACCCCAGCTTTCCCGCTGCTTTCAGCGAGTCGATGCGCGCGGGGAGGGCATCCATCACCACATCCCTCTCAGCATCCGTAAGCCTCGCCCAGCGCGCGATTTCGCCAAGCGTTCTGCCGCATCCAAGGCAGTTTCCGCTCTGCCCGTCGACCACGCAGACCTTCACGCAGGGGGTTTTGATCGGTTGATGCATATCGCTCCTCTTTAGCGTCAAAATCGGCAAGTTTGGAGCCTGACGTTGCGGCAATGCGACCTCGCGTCCTTATGCGTTTCCGCTTGACGTACCTACGGTAAACCGGAGCATACGGCTTCTCAATGAGCAGGATAATGCCGTTGACGCTACGGTAATCTGCCGCCTCGGAGATCGTCATGGACCTCAGCTTTACGCCTGAAGACATCGCCTTCCGCCAGGAAGTCCGCAACTGGCTCGAAAACGACTATCCCGCCGAGTTGCGCGGCAAGTTCTCGCGCGATGAGTATTCCAAGGAAGACTTCCTCCTCTGGCAAAAGGCTCTCCACAAGCGCGGCTGGGGCGCTCCGGCCTGGCCTAAGCAATATGGCGGCACCGGCTGGACGGCCGTGCAGCGCTTTATCTTCCAGGAAGAATGCGCCCGCGCCGAGACGCTCCCGATCCCGCCCTTCGGCATGTCGATGCTCGCGCCCGTGCTCATGGCCTTCGCCTCCGAAGAGCAGAAAGCCCATTACCTCCCGCGCATCATCGATGGCACGGATTTCTGGTGCCAGGGCTATTCCGAACCTGGCGCCGGTTCAGACCTCGCATCGCTGAAAACCAAAGCTGTCCGCGAGGGCGACCACTACATCATCAACGGCCAGAAGACCTGGACCACGCTCGGCCATTTCGCTGACTGGATCTTCGTCCTCTGCCGCACCGACCCGGCGGCCAAGAAGCCGCAGGAAGGCATCTCCT
Source organism: Hyphomonadaceae bacterium (assembly GCA_030696545.1). Taxonomy (GTDB): domain Bacteria; phylum Pseudomonadota; class Alphaproteobacteria; order Caulobacterales; family Hyphomonadaceae; genus UBA7672. The sequence goes on along the minus strand of JAUYSA010000520.1, from coordinate 2,258 downwards.
TCATCCTCGTCGACATGAAGACGCCCGGCGTCGAAGTGCGCCCGATCATCACCATGGATGGCGGGCATGAGGTCAACGAGACTTGGTTCACCGACGTGAAGGTCCCCGTCGCCAACCTAGTCGGCAAGGAGAATGAAGGCTGGACCTATGCCAAGTATCTCCTCGCCCACGAGCGCACCGGCATTGCCGGCGTCGCACGTTCCAAGAAGGGCATCGAGCGCCTGCGCGAGATCGCTTCCGTCGAACTCGACCAGGGTCAGCCCATCATCCGCAATCCTGACTTCGCCAAGAAGATCTCCGAACTCGAGATCGATCTCTCGGCTCTCGAGTACACCGAACTTCGCACCCTCGCGCGCGAAGCCCAAGGCAAGGGTCCGGGGCCGGAATCGTCCATCCTGAAAATCAAAGGCACCGAGATTCAGCAGCGCATCACCGAACTGACGCTCGAAGCGGTCGGCGTCTATGGCGCGCCATACTTCCGCGGCTTCCCGGAGGATGGCGACAACCAGCATCCGATCGGACCGGAGTACGCACATCTCACAGCGCCGATGTACGCCAACATGCGCAAGACCTCGATCTATGGCGGATCAAACGAGATCCAGCACAACATCATCGCGAAGATGGTGCTGGGGCTCTGACATGCGCCGGATCAATGATAGGCTCCCCCAATAACTAACCCCCGGCCGTAAGGTACAAGAGGGGAAACGGGAGGCTCGGGATGTCTGTTGCAAGTATAGCCTCCGGCGTGACGTGGGGCGTGATCGCGTTGCTGTCAGTAGGCGTGGGCGGCTATGCGCTGTTCCACGCCGGTACGGGCTTCGTGCATCTGCCCATCACCAACCCGATGTTCGACCCGTGGGGTCTGCAGACGCATGTGGCCGCGTCCGGCGTCGCGATGCTTCTCGGCGCCTTCCAGTTCCTCAAGCCGCTCCGCCGGAAAGCGCCGACGCTCCATCGCTGGATGGGCCGGGTCTATGTCCTGGCCTGCGTCGTCGGCGGTCTCGCGGGCGTATCGATCGCCTTGTCGTCCACCGCTGGGCCCATCGCGGGATGGGGCTTCTTCATGCTCGGCCTGCTCTGGGTGCCTTTCACGCTGATGGCGCTGGTCTCCGCCATGCGTCGCGACTTCACCTCGCACGAGATCTGGATGATCCGCTCGTTCGCGCTCACCTTTGGCGCTGTCACCCTGCGGCTTCAGCTTCCCATCGCTGGTGCGCTCGGCGAGGCCGGATTGATCCCGTCCGATTTCGTCTGGTCCTACCAGTACATCGCCTGGCTCGCCTGGGTGCCGAACCTTATCGTGGCGGAACTCTTCATCGCCACAATCCGCAAACCCCGGCGACCCAAGGTCGCGCCATCGCCAACGCCTGCCTGATCTTAGTTGCACGACCCTGAAAGCACGGCCTAGAAGGGTCGCAAGGAGAACTACCCAATGGATTTCAGCTTCACGTCCGAGCAGGATCAGCTGCGCGAAACGGTCGCCCGCCTTGTTCGCCAGCAGTACGATTTCGACACTCGCCGCAAGGTTGCGAAATCCGAAACCGGCTGGCGTCCGGAAATGTGGGCCCAGTTCGCTGAGCTCGGTCTCCTCGGCGCTTCCTTCTCGGAAGAGGAGGGCGGCTTCGGCGGCGGCCCGATCGAGGCCATGATCATCTCGGAAGAATTCGGCAAGGGCCTCGTGATCGAGCCCTACCTGCAGACCGTCATCGTCGGCGGCAACTTCCTTCGCCATGGCGGCAGCGCCGCCCAGAAGGAAGAGCACGTCGCCGGCCTGATCGGCGGCGAGAGCATCTTCGCCTTCGCGTACTCCGAACCGAAGTCGCGCTACGACCTTAATGACGTCTCCACCACCGCGAAGAAAGACGGCGCGGGCTACACGCTGAACGGCCACAAGGCCGTCGTCATCGGCGCGCCCTTCGCCACGCACCTCTTCGTCACCGCTCGCACCTCGGGCGGCCAGCGCGACAAGGCCGGCATCACCGTCTTCCTCGTGCCGAAGAACGCCAAGGGCGTAACCACGCGCGACTATCCGACGGTCGATGGCCTGCGCGCCTCGGAAGTGTATTTCGAGAACGTCACGGTCGGCGCCGACGCCGTCATCGGGGAGGTCGACAACGGCCTTCCGCTCGTCGAGAAAGTGGTCGACTACGCCATCGCCGCGCTCTGCGCCGAGGCGTGCGGCGGCTTCAAGGTTCTCAACGAAGCGACCATCACCTACGCCAAGCAGCGCAAGCAGTTCGGCCAGCCCATCTCCAGCT
>JAUYSA010000515.1 GCA_030696545.1 Hyphomonadaceae bacterium | reverse complement strand
TCACACACAAGAACCCCGCTCCGCTTCAGCTGGGAACATTGTCCAAAGCGGCGGGCGCCTATGGCGGCTATATCGCCGGTCCTGCCAACTTTATAGAGCTGCTGACCAGTCGCGCCCGCACGTTCGTATATGCCACCGGCTTGCCACCCGGCGTCCTTGCGGCAGCGCTGGCGGCGCTTGATGTCATGGAAGCTGAGCCCGGTCTTGGGCAGAAGGCGCTCGCAAATGCACGGCTGTTCGGGTCGCTGATCGGAAACGACAACGTTGAAAGCGCTATCGTGCCGGTACGCTTTGGCGAAGCGGACGTCGCCATGCAGGCGTCCGCCACGCTCGCGAGGCAGGGCTTCCTCGTCACCGCCATACGCCCGCCCACAGTGCCGGTTGGCACCGCCCGGCTTCGCTACACTTTCTCCGCAACGCACAGCGAACATGACATTCGCCGTCTCGCAACTCTGGTGCAAGAAACACTCGCCGCAGCAGGTATTGCGAAGTGAGAGGCGCCTTTATAACCGCGATTGGCACTGACTGCGGCAAGACGCACGTGTCGGCCGCTATCCTGCGCCACCTGCGGAGTGCTGGGCGCCCTGCCCTCGCCCTGAAGCCGGTCATGTCGGGCTATTCGCCGGATCAACTCGAAACGTCCGATGCGGGACGCCTGCTGCTGGCGATGGGGCGCACGGTCGATGCCGCTACGGTCGGCGAAATCTGCTGGCGATCTTTTGTGGAGCCACTGGCGCCAAACGTAGCCGCCCGCCGCGCTGGAGTCGCGCTTGCATACGCCGATATGCTGAGTTTCCTGCGCGAGCGCATGGCAAGGCATACAGGCCCTGTGTTGGTCGAAGGCGCCGGAGGGGTCATGTCGCCGCTGACGGATACGCACACCAATATCGATCTGGCTCAGGATCTTGGCCTTCCCGTGGTGTTGCTGGCTTCCAGTTATCTCGGAGCGGTCAGTCACACGCTGACGGCCGTGGATGTACTTACGCGCCGCCACCTGAAGCCGGTCATGATCGTGGTGACGGAACCTTCGGTTGATGCGTCACCAGCCGCGCTCTTCATTGACGAGCTGCGGCGCTGGACGGCGATACCGCTTTACGCCGCACCTTTTGCACCCGGCATCGACGACAGTCGCGGGTACGGAGAGGAAATCACGACAGCGCTGTTCGGCTAGTCGCTATCCTGCTCGATCGGCGGAGCGGCCAGCGGCAGCGGCGCGCCGTTCATGGCGGCGCGCAGGCGATCGCGGTCCAATGCGCCCTCCCACCGGCTGACCACGATGGTGGCGACTGCGTTGCCGATGAAATTCGTCAGGGCGCGGCATTCCGACAGGAAGCGGTCGACGCCGAGAATGATCGCCATCCCTGCGATGGGTATGGATGGAAACACAGCCAGCGTCGCCGCCAGCGTGATAAAGCCAGCGCCGGTGACACCCGCCGCTCCCTTTGAGCTGAGCATGGCCACAAGCAGCAGTATGATCTGATCATTGAGACCAAGCGGCGTGTTGGTCGCCTGCGCGATGAACAAAGCGGCCAGCGTCATGTAGATGTTGGTGCCGTCGAGGTTGAAGGAATAGCCGGTCGGCACCACGAGGCCAACGACGGGTCTTGCGCACCCTGCCCGCTCCATCTTTTCCATAAGAGCAGGCAGCGCCGATTCCGATGAGGACGTTCCCAGCACGAGGAACAGCTCCTCTTTCAGGTAGCGGATCAGCTTGAAAATACTGAACCCCGCCCACATTCCGACTGCGCCAAGTATGACAAGCACGAAAACAAGTGACGTCAGCCAGACTGCGCCGATCAGCTTCGCGAGTTGGAATATTGCCCCTACGCCCTGGTCAGCGATGATGAAGGCGAACGCGCCAAACGCACCGATGGGAGCCGCGCGCATCAGGATCGCGACCATCTTGAAGATCCCGGTGCTGAATGCAGTCAGCACATCGACAGCCGGCTGCCCACGTTCACCGATCGACGCCAGAGAAATGCCGAAGACCACTGCGAGAAAGAGCACGGGCAAGATGCTGGCGCCTGTGAATGCGCCAACAAATGTCGAGGGAACGATGTCGCTGATGAAGCCCAGGATAGTCATGTCGTGCGACTGCTTCTCGTAGCCATGGACGCGTTCCACAGCGGTCGGATCCAGCGTCGCGGGATCTATGTTCATGCCTGCGCCGGGCTGGAACACGTTGGCGACGACGAGGCCGACCACCAGCGCGAGCGTCGAGAAGGTCAGGAAGTAGGCGAACGCCTTGAAGACGACCCGGCCAAGCTTGCCGAGGTCTCTCATACCGGCGATGCCGATGACGATGGTGAGGAACACCACCGGCGCGATGATCATCTTCACCACCTTGATGAAGAGGTCGCCCAGCGGTTTCAGGTACTCACGGACCCAGCCATGCTCGGCGATGGCGACCTGCCGGGTAAGCGGCTCCAGCGTGGCGGGGTCGAGCGCCGGCTGGCCGGTCGCCGGATCAAGGATAGACGCGGTCTGCCAGAGTGGAAAAAACGCGCCGATCAAGCCGCCCGCGAGAATCGCGAACAGCACCTGAAAGTACAGCTGCGTATAGAAAGGCCCCTTGCGGCGCTGGCCCTCGGCGGGCGCGTCGATCACGGCCATTTACATCCCTCCACCCCGAGGACGCGCGTTCCGCCAAAATGGAACGGCTACGTCCGGTTGTCGCACACTAATGGGGCCGAAGCGGCGCGCCAGCCCTTTGGCGACCTTGAGGCGTCATGTTTGGGTTTATGGCGCGGCTTTCACCGCTGCGTCCGGGTTTGTGTACTTGGCGCCCGGCAAGCGGCCAGGCAGGTGGATCAGCATCGGTGCGGCAACGAAGATCGATGAATAGGTGCCGATGATGATGCCGAACATGATGGAAATCGCGAAACCGAAGAGAACCGGCCCGCCCAGGAAACACATCGCACCAGCCGCCATCATGGTGGCGAGCGACGTCATCACCGTGCGCGACAGTGTCGATGTAATCGAAATGTCGATAACTTCGGCAATCGGCAGCTTTTTGTACTTCTTGAGCATCTCGCGAATGCGGTCATAGACCACGACCGTGTCGTTGATCGAATATCCAGCAACCGTCAGCACCCCGGCCACGATGGTCAGGTCGAAGGTTAGCTGGGTAATCGAGAAGAGCCCGACGACGGCATAGACGTCGTGGAAGGTCGTGACGAACGCCCCCGTGCCAAACTTCACCTCAAAGCGGAACCAGACATAGGCCCCGATTGCGAGCACGGCCAGAACGGCTGCCATAACGCCGCTCATGAACAGCTCGCCGGAGACTTTGGGGCCGACCACGGCCGGAACCTGCACGTCCACGCCGTCACCAAGGATCTGCGAAACTTTTTCCGCAATCGCGGGAACTTCGTCTGTGCCGGTTTCAACCGGCAAGCGAATGATCACGGTCTTGGCCTCGTTTGAGGTTGTGATGACGCTGTCCTCAAACCCGGCATTCTTGATTTCCTCGCGGACGACGCCGACGTCGAACGGCGTGGCGCGTGTCGCCTCGATCTGGACGCCTCCGGTGAAGTCGAGGCCCATGTTCAAGCCCTGGGTGGCCAGCGACACGGTGGTGACGATGAAGATCAGGCTGGTAACGACAAAGCCGAACCAGCGGATTTTCATGAACGGGAACGGCTTGCCCTCGGGCTTGGGCTTCGTTCCAGGTTTATCCCACCACATCAGCGTCTCTTGCCTGCACGGTTACGGGTCCGCGCCCTTACCGGACACGCCCAATCGGTCCCTGCGCTACCAGTTGGGACTGAAAAACGCTATCCAAAAAGTCTGGAACCGGAGTACGGCCCTGCGGTTACGGCATGGGTGCTGATCTGCCAGGAAGCCAACTGATTGAACGATATTTCCCCAATTTCAGGCTCCGAAGCACCCCATGAGGGGATGCGGACCTCCGATCTCTTGCTGGCCGCCGTGCGGGGCGACAGCGAACACGTCACCATCGCGCAGATACTCGATGCGCTTGATGCCCGAGCTTTTGGGCTGGCGACCCTGATATTCGCGATTCCATCGGTTATACCCATGCCGCCCGGCGTGCCGACCGTGGTGGGGATCGCCTTGCTCATTGTCTCGATCCAGATGGTTGCTGGCCGGGAGGAGCTGTGGCTACCCAAATTCCTTTCAAAACGTGGCTTTTCCCGCGCCGCGCTGGTTTCGGGGTTCGCCAAGATCAAACCGCAGCTCGAATTCGTGGAAAGAGTCGCCCGCCCTCGCCTGCTGTTCCTGACCGGAAGGGCTGGGACAGTGATGATCGGCGTCATCATCCTGCTGATGGCGATCGTCCTTATCCTGCCGCTGCCCCCGGGCGGCAATTTCCCGCCAGCGTTGGCGTGCGCGGTGCTCGGCATGGGGTTAGTTGAGCGCGACGGGGTGATCGTGCTGCTGGGGCTGGTTGTAACCGCCGCAGCCTCTGTTGCCGCCTATTTCCTGGTGGCGCTGCTGATTGGAGCGCTGCCGGGCATCACCAACTGGTTCGCATCCCTATTCGGCGTCCATTAAGTCCCAATCGGGACTGCTTTGTCGACAATCTGCGACAACTCTTGGCCGCACGGGCGCAGTCCTGCGACATGTGCCGCGCACGGTGAGGTCATCAGGGCGACAGATCGATCGCCGCAACCGGAGACCCCTCCCCCATGAAGTTTCGTATTTTAGCAGTCGCAGCCTTGGCCCTTGCAGCCGGCACAGCATCGGCCCAGCCCCCAGTCCATGACGGCTCGAAGGGTCGAGGCCCTGGAGGCTTCGGCCTTCTGGAGTTCGATACGAACGCCGACGGCAAGCTAACGAAGGCCGAGTTCGACGCGGCCCAGCGGGCGCGCTTCAACAAGATCGACGCCAATAAGGATGGCGTTTCCACACGCGAAGAGCTCGAAGCGTCCCACAAAGCAGATGCGGAGACCCGCAGGGCTGAAATGTCCAAGGTGCGCTTCACTGCAATGGACACCGACAAGAGTGGCCAGCTCAGCCAGGCCGAGTTCGCAGCGGGCGCTCCCGGGCAGAGGGGCGACAAAGGCCCACATCGCGGTGATCGCGGCGGACGCAAGGGTGGCGGCCCGGATGGGCAGGACGGCGCGAAACGGGCTGGACAGCACGATGCCGATGGCGATGGAAAGGCCACGTTCGCCGAATTCAGCGCCCGGGGCACGGATGCCTTTGCCCGAGCTGACACCAACAAGGACGGCACGGTTACGGTGGCTGAACTGCAGGCTATGCGCCCAGGCCGGAAATGATCGCGACGGGGCAGACGCTGGATTCCTCCCCCCTCCTCCGAGAGCGTCTGCCTTGACGAGGCTGCGGCCTGTTGCATCGGTTGGTTCCGATGCAGCAGGCTGCGGCTGTTTCTGATAGTGGAAGACAATGAGCCAAAGCATCCTGATCGTCGAAGACGAGGCTTCCATCCGCGAGCCGCTCGTCAAGTATTTCGAGAACAACCAGTTTCGCGTCAAAGGGGCGGCCAACGCGTCCGAAGCGCGAGCGCTGCTCAACGTTCACGCCTTCGACCTGGTGATCTCGGACATCATGATGCCCGGAGAGGACGGCCTCAGCCTTTGCCGCCACATACGATCGACGAGCAATCTCCCCGTCATCCTGCTGACGGCGCGGACGGAGGAGCTTGATCGCATCCTCGGCCTCGAAGTTGGCGCCGATGATTATGTCGTTAAGCCATTTTCGCCGCGAGAGCTGCTCGCGCGCGTGAAGGCTGTGGTCAGGCGGACGAACAGCTTGCCGCCCAAAAAGATCTCGCCAGAAACCCCGGCCTACGGATTTGGCGACTGGGTGCTGAAGACGGGGGAGCGGGAATTGGTCGGGCCGGATGGCCTGAGCGTTCCCCTTTCGTCAGGCGAATATGCATTGCTTCTTGTGCTGATCGAGCGCCCCAAACTCGTGCTTACTCGCGACCAGCTTCTGGATCTGACACAAGGCCGGGAAGCGGGCGTCTTTGACCGCTCGATCGATAACCAGATCAGCCGACTTCGACGCAAGATCGAAGACGATCCGAAAACGCCGCGATACATCAAGACCGTCTGGGGCGGCGGATACAGTTTCGCGGTCGAGGTGAGGAAGCTTTGAAATCGCTTCTGCCACGCAGCCTTTCCGGTCAGCTGGCCCTGGTAATGGCCGGTGCGCTGCTAGTGGCGAGCCTTGTGAACTTCGTGCTGTTGCTTGGCGAGCGGCAGCGCGCCTTGCTGATCGAACAAAGCGGGGCGCCAATGGCCCGGTTTGTCGATGTCGCGCGCGACGTGAGCGCGTCGCCGCCGGAACGCGGCCGTCCGCTGCCGATCATGCGACAGGGACCGAGCCGGTATCAGGTGCAGGCTGGCAACCCGATCGATAATCGCGCCCTTCCCCGCCACGCCGGACTTGAGGAGCGCCTTCACGACGCACTCGTCGACGCCGGTCTGGAACCAACTCAGATCCGCGCCTCGGTTCGCAGTATCATCCGCCCTGAGCGCGGCGGGCTTGCTCAACGCAATCGCGCGGACGCAGGCTTCGGAACTCCCGAAAATGGGCCACGCCCGCCGCTTCAACAGCGATCTGAGCCAGACTTCCGCCCCGACGGCGGACAGTCGCAAGATAGCGGGGCGATGAGGCCGCCTCGCGAAGCGCGCGAAATCATTCTGGCGCTGCAGATCCCGGATGGGCGCTGGCTGTCCAGCACGACGATCGCACCGGAAGCAACGAGCGGCGAAGTCTTCCTTCTCGGGGCCAGCACGTTCATCATCTTTGCGTTCGTGCTTACTGCTGCGCTGTGGATCGCCAGCAGGGTTGCTCGGCCATTGCAGGACCTGACAGCCGCGGCGCAGAAGGTTGGCGCAGCGGGCGAGCCGCAGGAGGTGACAGTTCAGGGCCCCGGAGACGTCAGGCAGACGCTGGAAGCATTCAACGCCATGAGCCGCCGTGTCAGTCATTTGCTGAGCGAGAAGGACGTGATGTTGGGCGCCTTGGGCCACGACCTGCGCACGCCACTCGCAAGCCTTCGCATCCGCCTCGAAAGCATGGAGCCAGAGGCCGAGCGCCTGAAGGCCATCCGCACGATCGAGGAGGCCAGCGATCTTCTGGAGGACATTCTCGAGCTTGCGCGGCAGGGGCGCTCCAAGGAACAGGTCCAGATGATGGACATCGCCATACTCGTGCAGGACATGGTGGAAGACTATGCGGAGACGGGGGCCCCCGTTTCGTTAGCCAGTTTCGTGAAGGGACCCGTGCGCTGCCGTCCGGTTCTGTTCAGACGCGCCCTGCGCAACCTGATCGACAATGCCGTGTCGTATGGGGAGCGGGCGCGTCTCAGCGTTTCACGGGCAAACGGCGAAGTGCTGGTGACAGTCGAGGACGACGGCCCGGGCATGTCTGCGGACGCCCTCGCATCCGCCGCTGACCCGTTCTATCGGGGCGATGCATCACGCAACCGGACAACCGGCGGCGCTGGGCTTGGGCTTACGCTGGCGGACGCAATCGCCAAGGCGCATGGCGGATCGCTTGCGCTTCAGAACCATGCGCCGCACGGCCTCGCCGCCACGATCAGGCTTCCGGATGCGATGCAGGGCTCGGCTTAGGTCAGCGCCCTGCCCTTCGTTTCCGGGAACAGGAACAGGCAGCTCACAATCCCGATCACACCGAAGACGATCGGATACCAGAGCCCCGCGAACACATCGCCGGTGGCTGTCGCGATTGCAAACGCTGTCATCGGCATGAAGCCGCCGACCCAGCCGACGCCGATGTGGTAAGGCACCGATAGCGCAGTGTAGCGCACGCGCGTCGGGAACAATTCGACAAGAGCCGCAGCCATCGGCCCATAAAGCGCCGTGGCGCCAATGACCAGGATCGTGAAGCCCACGAATATCTGCGGCCAGTCGAAGTCAGCCGCTTGCGCCTGAAACTGCTCTGCGTTCGAGGGCGCGGGTATGGGCGGCGGGTAATTTGCGGCGGCGAGGGCTGCCTTGATGATACCATTGATCTCGTCAGTCCGCTGCGTCAGACGATCGCCAATCAGTCCCGCGCCTTCTGGCACCGGATGAATCGCGCCGCCGACATGCACGGTTGCTGAAGTGCCTGCATCGGCCGGTTTGATCGAGAACCCGATGCCCGCGTTGGTGAGGTAAGCTCGCGAAATATCGCAAGCGGTCTCGTATTTCTTGCCGCCAAGCAGGTCAAACTGGAACGTGCAGCTTGCGGGGTCGGCATGGATTTCCACCGGAGCGTTCTGCTGCGCCTCCAGCAAAGCCGGATTTGAACCCGCAGAAAACGCCTTGAAGGCGGGGAAAACGGCGACGACTGACAGCACCATGCCAAGGATCAGCACGGGCTTACGGCCGATCCTGTCCGACAGCCAGCCGAAGAACACGTAAAGCGGAATCGACAGCAGCGTTGCGCCCATCAGGAACAGGTTTGCCCACACGCCCGGCAGCTTCATGAAGCGCTCAAGGAAGATCTGCGTGTACGAAAAGGCGCACCACCAGATCGCGCCCTGTGCCATCAGAAACGATAGGATCGAGACCAGAACCAGCTTCATATTTCCCCATTTGAGAAACACTTCCGCATAGGGCGCTCGGCTGATCGTGCCTTCCGCTTTCATCTTTTCGAATTCGGGGCTCTCATTCAAGCGGAGACGCATCCAGATCGAGATGCCGACAAGAATGGCCGAGGCGAGGAATGGTATGCGCCAGCCCCAAACAAAGAATGCCTCCTCGCCAATTGCTGTGCGTGTGCCTAGGACGACGATGAGCGCGCCGACCAGACCGAAAGCCGCCGATGCCTGGATCCAGCTCGTCGACTGTCCACGATGGTGCGGCGCGCAATGCTCGGCCACATAGATCGCGGCGCCGCCATACTCCCCGCCCACGGCCATACCCTGCAGGATGCGCAGAAGAACAAGCAAGACTGCGCTGACCCCAACCAGCTCCTTGTTGTCCGGCAGCAAGCCGATCAGGAAGGTTGCGCCGCCCATCATGATCACGGTCGCGAGGAAGGCGCCCTTGCGGCCGAAACGATCGCCCATGCGGCCGAAGATCAGCGCGCCGAGCGGTCGGAACAGCAGACCGGCCGCAAACACCGCCAACGTTGCCAGCGTTGCGTTAGCTTCGCCAATCTCTGCCGCGTTGAAGAATTTGCGTGAGAAGATTGTGGTCAGCGCGCCATAAACGAAGAAATCGTACCACTCGAAAGCGGTGCCAGCCGATGAGGCGACCACAACGGTGCGCAGCGGCGTCGGCGGCTTGGCGGCCGTCTCGCCCGTAGCGGTTTCCATCCAGCTCTCCCT
>JAUYSA010000471.1 GCA_030696545.1 Hyphomonadaceae bacterium | reverse complement strand
CTCAATGCGATCGCCTGGGCAACGCCGCACGCAGACATCGAGGGAGATCACCTTCGGACGCGCGTGGGACCTAAAGGCGAGAAGAATCGCCATCAACACGCGGCCTTCCTGAGCGAGGTCGGCGCAGACACTCCAGAACATCGGGCGTGGATCGACTGGTTCTATCAGCTGCCGCTGTGGCTCGAGGAGACGAGCTTTCGCGTCGTGCACGCCTGCTGGAGCCCCGGCCACGCCGCAGTCCTTAAGTCGCGTCTTGGCGATCAGGGGCGCCTGACGCCCGGCGACATCGACGCCGCCAGCCGGCCAGGCTCGGACATCTATGATGCGGTCGACACGCTGCTTAAGGGCGTAGAGGTCGAGCTGCCAGGCGGCGCGACGTTCACCGATAAGGATGAACACATCCGCACCGCGATCCGCACGCGCTGGTGGGATCCGCAGCTGGTGAGCCTTCGTGAGGCCTATATCGGCCCATCCGGCGTGACGCTTCCGGAGGGCGATATTCCTCCAGACAGCCGCATCGCGGAACCAGACCGCCCGACCTTCATCGGACACTATTGGTTTGATCCCGAGGGACCCCGGGCTCCCGCATCGCGCCGGGTCGCGTGCGTGGACTACAGCGTGGCCAAGGGCGGGCCGCTAGTCGCCTATCGGTTCGACGGCGCTCCTGAGCTGTCGGCCTCCAACTTTGTCGCCGTCTGATATGGAGAGCTTCAGCGCCTCAGAGCCGTGGATCTCGACGGACGCCTTCGCCAAGCTTGCTGGCATCAGCGTCCAGGCCGCTAGGAAAGCGCTCAGGCAGGGCGCGCAAGGCAAGCCTTGGCGGGATGCTGCGATCCGCGTCCGTCGTCTCCGCGCACGCGGAGGCCTCGCCTATCAGGTCAGCGTAGCCAGTTTGCCTGACGAACTTCGCCCGGCAGATAAAGCCGTTCGCAATGCCCGGCAGCTGCCGGCTCTGCGATCGACTGTCGAGCAGGACCACGTCGCGCTGCGCCGCTGGGACACCATCTCAACCGCGTTCGCTCACCCCTGCCAATCACCAGATCGAGCCGTTGCAATCGCCGAGGCTGCACGGGCTATCGGGTGCAGCAAACGCACGCTGTATCGGTGGCTTAGCCAGTATGAACAGCACGGCTTTCGTGGTCTGTCGCGAGCGCGCCCCTCGAACGCCGGATTAGCTCGTGTGCTGGTCTCTCGGGTCTTCGATCGCGCCTTCCGCTGCCGTAGCTACAGCGATCGGCTTCATCGAGATATTGCGGCCGAACTTGAGGCGGCGCTGAAGGGTCTCTGGGCGTCGCGCGCGGAACAAGCCGGCAGTCGAGAGGTCCGAAGGCTCGCCGAGTTCTTGCTGCTCGAGATCTGCGAGCGGCGAGGCGTGCAACTGCCGGCCGACGCGATTCGCCTCAGCCGACGCTACGTCGAGCGTTTCGCACTCTACCGCGTGGTCAACACGCGTCGGAATGACCGGAAAGCCTTCGACGACGCCAAGCCGCGTATCCGCAGGGACTGGACAGATTTGGCGCCGATGGAACGCATCGTCGCCGACGTGAAGCACTTGGACGTCATCGTCACACGTGTGGACGGCTCACCAGCGTGGCCGAAGATCGTCGCCTTCATGGACGCCGGCACCGGCCGGGTGTTCGTCCACCTCGTGCTCCTCGAGCGCGGAGAGGGCGTTCGCCAGGAACATGTGATCGAAGGTTTCTTGGCGATGGTCACCTCGCCCAACTGGGGCTTCCCCCAAGGGCTCTATCTGGACAACGGCTCGGAGTTCGGGGCGCTCGCAAAGATCGACGGCGCGCTGCAGCAGCTGAATGAGCCGGGAGTGCGGACGCTGATCTATGCGCGTCCGTACAATGCCTCGGCCAAGCCCATCGAAAGCCTGTTCGCACGTCTCGATCGCTACGTGTTCTCCCTGCTCCCCGGCTATGCCGGCGCAAACCGCATGGCCAAGAAGACCCAGACCATCGGCAAGCCGCCGAAGCCGTTTCCAGGCAGCTGGGATGAGTTCTGCCGCACGGTGCAGGGTCTGATCACCGCTCACGACCAGCGACCGGTTGGCGGCCAATGGGCTGACCGCTCGCCCGAGGAGTGGCTGCAGTCCAAAGTCGCTGCTGGCTGGCGGAGCGCAGCTGTTGATCCGGTCGCCCTCGATGCGGCGTTCTCAGATCACGACAGCCGGCGCTCTGATCGCGGCGTTCTGAAGATCGGCGGGCAACGTTTCACGCACGAGTTGCTCGCCGCCCTCCCCTCCCGCACCACTGTCGATCTTGCGCTGCCCTGGCGGCGTGGCGCCATGCCGCTGGCGAAGCTCGGCGAGCAATGGGTGTACCTGCAGCGCGAGCAGCTCTTTCCAGCCCGGTGGATCGAGGGGGCGCAGGTCTCAAGCCGTCATCAGGCTGCGCAATCTAAATACGTCTCAGAGCTAGCGCGAGGCGCGCCGAAGCTCGACCCGGTCGCGGCGAAAATCCGCTGGTCGAAGCGCCAAGCCCAGGAACAGCCAGCTTTCATTGGTGCGAGGATTGATCTCGGGAGTGACGTCGAGGTGCGTGGCAAGGTGATGGCGGCAGAGCCTCAAGCACCGCGCCTAGAGCCGGCGGCAGCGGATCGCCTTCGTGCGCGCGAAATGGAAATCACCCAGCGGCTGGAACGAAAGCAACGTGATGCTGACTGACGCCTACGTTGCAACCTCGATCGCCCGCCGGCTGATTGCACGGATCCAGGCGACCCACGAGCGACGGCGTATTTCAGTGTTTTCTGGTCCCCCTGGGATCGGCAAAACCACCGCCATTGACGTCGCCTGCTCCCGCCGGCCAGACGAGATGGTGGTGGTGAAGATCGCGCGGCAGAACGCCAAGGAAGTCTTGGTCCTGCAGCACCTGCTTGAGGGGCTCCGCCGCCTGGGCGGCTCGTCGCTCAAGCATGCTCCGACTTCGCTTTGGGAGCTGCGTCAGAAGATTTATTCGACCATGTGCCACTGGGCTGGCGTTGATGCGGACGCGGTGCGACAGGGTGAGCACGAGCCGGGCAAACTCGGCAGGCTGACAGTGATCTTCGATGAAGCACAGAACCTGTCTCGAGAATCCATCGACGCGCTCCGCTACTGGAACGACACCGATCGTTGCTATGCTCCGTTCCCGCTTGGGCTCGTGTTTGTCGGGAATAGTGAGTTCTCACTGGCCGGTGGACGCAACAGCGTCATATCCGCAGCCGTCGCGGACCGGGCCTTATACGTGCAGACGCTCGCCTATGATGAGCTCACCGATGAGGACCTGCGGCTCTTCATCAGCGCTCGGGCGGATGCAGAGCCTGATGCCGTGGCCATGATCATTCGCAGCTTCGGCGGTCCACGGACGGTGCGGAGCCTGCGACGCGTGGCGGATCTTCTTGAGGAGCTTGCCGAGACCGCGGACGGGGAAAGCATAAACCAGGCGACCGTGCGAGGAGTCTTGCAAATCGCCTGACAGGCCATGCTCGTGATCGCCGAGGTCGTCGATGCGCCATGTGTGGACGGCTCTCCGTTGGCAAGGATGTTCTGGACGTTCGGCTAAGCTGGTCGGTGCGGCCATGTGTTCGACCTGTTGGTGCAGTGCACGTGACCGCTGGCCATAATGCCTTCCGCGAAGGTGGGTCCCGACCAAGAGCACGCGCTCGAAGCGCTCTGGCGCAAATGGGTTTTCCTGTCCTTCGGTTTCGACCGGCTGGATGCGTTAGTCCTCAATCGCCCTTCCCAAGCGTTTCGGTCGTCGTCGTGACAAGTCGGCCGCATGCAGGATCACCTCGCGGGCGCCAAGCAGCTTCACCTTCGCCGCGAGCTCCTCAAGCTGCTTAGCTTGGACGACGTAGTGTTCTCCAGTCTGCATAGAGCACCACCTTTCGGGCGCCTCGTCCCACTGAAATTTTAGGCCACTAGGTCAAAAACAGTTCCTCAGAAGCGCGCAAACGAGCGTCACGCATCACAGGGAGCCCTCGGTCGGCGGCTACCCCGATCGCATTGGCTCAGGCTTGAGTGACGCGCTAACCCCTGTGGCGCAAAGCACACTTCAGTTCACGGTCACACCGCGTTTGCCGAGCGATCCTCGACACGAACCATCGACCGTTCACCTCGACAGCACCCACGGCCCGACATCGTTCTCGCTTTGGATCAATATGCGTCTCGCGGCCCCTTTGCAGGCTGCATCTTGCGCTTCTCCGCCTCAATCAGAGCTAGCAACTGAGCGCGGCGTCCGTTGTCAGTCGCTGTTGAGGCAAGGCGCTGAAGCCGCTCAATGGTCGCTTGGACTGCGGCTGTACATGGGAGCCCCTACGCTTTGCGCGTCCTGTAGCGGATGACGCCGGATGGTACGAGTTCTCCGCTGCGGAGGCATCTGCGCTCGGTGCACGATTTGGCCCCGGCGCGAACTATGCGACGTCGCAGACCGAAGGCATCCGAGTGTGCCGATTTGGTCTCTACGCCAGAACTACTGGGAGAGTTCAGTGTTCACCGATGGCGACGCAGCCTTTGAACACGCGAAGGCGGCCCTCGCCGCTGACAAACTTGAGCCGGTCAGGCGGTATGTCGACACAATGCGCCGCCTTCGCTCAGTGGCGCGTGACGCCAGCATCGACGCCGGTCGCCGTGCAGAAGCCCTTGGACTGGCTGCTGGCCTGAGCTGCCGCATCCTAGCCAGTCTGAAGTTGAGCGATCTAGCAGCTTGAAGCCTCGGTCCATCCGGGCACATGAAAACCCCCGGCGTCGGGGCGCCGGGGGCTGACTGGAGAAGGTCCTCCCAGAGACGCGGACCTATCTTGCAAATCGTTTATCGCTGGCAATTGTTCCGTCACATCTCGCCATCAGAGGGTGCGGCCAGCGTCTCGTGCCAGTGCATGTCGGGCGCTCGGCCTTGGAACTCGATAAAACCCGTGCAGCCAACTCGGCGACACCGTTGCTTTCGGTTCCATAAGCTCGTGGCTGGGCCGCTGACCTTCGCGATCATCTTCAGGTTCACACGCATCACCAAGCCACAGGCCTGACACTTGGATAGCACGTCCCAACCCTGGGCGGCCATGTCAGCAACCGTCTCGCACTTGCGTCGTCGCATCTGGATGGGGATGCGGTCTGAATTGCGAGAGCCCATACCGACGACGTGAACAATTAGAGAACACGTGAGTCAACGCGGATCAACGCGGTGCGGCTCCGGAGGTGTGCACGAAAGCGTTTAGGCAGTCGCTCGCAGCTCGAACCGCTCCGGCCGCACCGCCGCAATGACGTCGGCAGCATCCGTCGAAAGATCTAGCCACATTCCCCACTCCGCCGGCCTGCGCCTCACGCTCCAGCCGGCGGCTGGACTGCACCTGGTTGATGTAGCCGTAGACATAAATCTTGAGCAGCACGCCCGGATGATAGCACGGACGGCCGGTCGCTTCAGGGATCACGCCCTCAAACCCCAGCCCGCCCAAATCCAGCTCATCGACAAACACGTCGATCACCCGGACCGGGTTGTCCTCGGCCACGTAGTCTTCGAGATATTCGGGAAGCAGGACACCCTGCCGGCGGTCTTCACTCTCAACGAAGCGCTTCATCTAAGCCCCCGGAGTATCACCTCCAGAAATCCTAGCCGACTCGACCGTTTTCACACAGCCTCCACCCCTGGCGGAAGTTGCTGAGGTCCGCTCCACGCCTGTCGTCAGAGGTCGACCTGCTCCGACATGGCTAGCGCGTCATCGACCTCAATTCCCAGGTAACGCACGGTGCTTTCGAGTTTGCGATGTCCGAGCAATAGCTGACAGGCGCGGATGTTGCCGGTCTTCTTATAGAGCAGCGCCACCTTGGTTCGGCGTAGGCTGTGCGTGCCATAAGCCCGCGGCTCGAGATCGATCATCGCAACCCAACGGTCGACAAGCCGCGCGTACTGACGCGTGCTGATGTGCTCTCCCGGCCGGCTGCGGCTGGGGAACAACCAATCGTTCGCCCGCTCGCCTCGACGCGCAAGCCAGGCGTTGAGCGCGCTACGCGTGGTTTCGGTGATCTCAAAGGGGACCGGGCGGCCAGTCTTCTGTTGGATCACTGTCGCGCGCTCGCGCAGAGATCCGCCAGGCGCTACGTCGCTGACCCTCAGCTTCACCAGATCACAACCGCGCAGCTTGGCGTCGATCGCGCAGTCGAAGAGCGCTAAGTCGCGAATGCGCCCAGCGTTCTTCAACTGCTGGCGGATCGCCCAGACATGTTTCGGCTTGAATGGCGGCTTGGGGCCTATGATGCGACGAGCATTCCATGGCGTGGGAACCGGGCGGAAAAAGTCGAGCTGAGCCATTCCTGTTCTCCAGGAAATGTCCCTCGCCGCCACGATGAAGACTCAGCGTTTCAGGCTGGTTGATCAGCGTGGTCAACGCCGACCCTGCGCCAGAGCGGACGCTAACTCGTTTCCAGATAGCTGCCGTTCAGCCAGCGCAAAATTGGCCGCGCTGACACCAGGACTCCCAGGAAAGAGCATTGAAACTGCCGATGGCGGCTCAACCGCCACGGACCGCAGCTTCGGCCGCCTGGAAGCCGATTTTCGAATGCTGGCCGTCGCAGAATGGCTTTGTCGTGGAGGCTCCACAGCGACACAGGAAAGCCTTGGGCTTGCTAGTGAGATCGTAGGGCGCGCCAGCAGCGTCGGTAAGCGCGAGTTCGGCGAGATTGCCTTCGACCATATAGGGCCCATTCTTGAGCGCCGTGATCTTGATTGCCATCGAAGCCTCCACCGTCCCAACTGTGTGAACCCGCCAGTAAAGGTCGCGCCGCCGAGCGGGCGAAGTCAATTCAACCCGCCCGGATCAAGGCCAGTCGCCATCCACCCTGCGCCACGGTCGGAAATTCGGCTGGGCGCCAACAGCAGAAGTTACGCAGGGCGTCGTCGACCAACTGGAACTGAACCTTTCGTACGGTGGCGCACTTAAGCTTGCCTGTCACGAAGGAGATATCGATGCGCCTACCAGTTCAGCTTCTAACCCTTGTTGCGTCACTGTCTCTGGTCGCATGTTCGCAAAACACCGAAGACCACGCCGCTGCGGCCGCCGATCATGCGGGGGCTGCTACGGCATCGGCGGCGAACGACACCGCTGCCAACGCTAACGTTGCCGCCGCCAACACCGCGGCAGCCGTAGACAACGCAGCCGACAATACGGCAGCGGCAGCCGGAACGGCCGCTCGGAAGGCCGACGCCGCCGCGGATGCGGCAGCTCGGACGCGTTAGCGGCGTGGGCTCTTCGGCCCACTGTTCACACGGCCCAGGTCGTGCCGGGACGCCCTAGTAGAGCTTGGGCGATGACTGGTCTCAGCAGCAATGTTGTTTTAGGGCAGCGCTGAAAGGCAACTTAAGGGAGTTCTACTATGAACAAGATCATCTACATCGTGGGCTTGGTTGTCGTGGTTCTGATTGTCGCGGGATTTTTCGGCCTGCGATGATCGTCGCTGAGGCAAATCCAGTTGAAGTGCGCCGTTCGCGCCCCCGGACGCGACGGTATGAGGGCACGCGTTAGGCGGTGCGCCTGACGCGCAGATAGAGCCAATTGAAGGCACGCTCGGTGCTATTTTCACCCGCGCGACAGCTAGAGCCGATGGCAACAAGCGGGTCATTCGGCGGCAAACCATCATCTGGTGACCTGCGCGCTATCGAGCTTGCCTCGAACTTGTCTGATCCATGATCGCGCCGCCCATCGCGCGCTGGGCTGAGAACAGGCGCGACCAGACGCACTGCCCACGCCGGGGTAGCTTGCAAGCCAACACCAGAACAGCGGACCTTTTCGGTGTTCGTAGGTGGGATAGCTCATCACGTAGTCGGGCTGTTGGTGTCCGCAGCAATTTTGCCGAGCACGACTGAACCTCGCATGAACTCCACGGCGTGGCAGCGCGCTAGCAGCGCCCTGGCGTGAGCGCTCGCCGCATCATCGCCTGCGAGTTCGAGATCAATGATATTCAGGATCTCGTCGCCCTCATCGAGCAGGTAGAAGTGGTAATTCGACACAGCGCATCCCTCTCCGGGTTGCTTTCGGCAACGTGTGTGCCAACCCAGAAATGAATGTGAAGGCTCAAGGCGAAGCCCCCGGCCAATCGGCCGAGGGCTCGCAAAAGCAACTGTGATGCACTTCTGGCGGCGCTGAGCGCTGTTACTTCGGCGCCGGCACGTCGGCCGCGTTGGTGGTCGGGGTATTGCCCGTGGTTGCGCCGCCGTCGGCGTTCCCCGCTTGCTGCTCTATAACGTCGGCCTTCTCGTTGAGGGCCTTTTCCTGAGCCTCGTTCGGCGCCGCCGCCGCCTGCGCTTCGAGGGCGTCCGCCTTCACTTCGGCTTGCTTGTCGGCTTGGCTCTCGCAGGCCGTCAGGAAAAGCGCCGCAACGGCGGCGGGCAGTACGTGGATCATTCGCATCGTGTGTGTCCTTGCCTGATAGCCAAGCTTTAGCGCACGAGAGCGTGATTGGTTCATCAGGAACTTGGCGAGCGGCTCGGCTTTACGGTTCCTACGCTGGGACGCATCCGGCGTATCTCCTTGGGTCCCGGCGGCACGCATCCGCCGGGACTTTCCATTTTAGTCCGAAGGGTCGCGCGCTCCTCAAACCGACGCGCGATGCTCCTCTGGTGCGATACTGCGCTCGCTGCAACCGGAGCTATCAGATGATCGCGACGCACAAAGCTTCGTCCCTAACGGCTTTGCGGTACGGTGTTTGGGGATTGATCTGTGCCCTGCTGCTCGCCCCGCTCGTGGCGATGCAGTTCACCGAGGAGGTCGCTTGGACCGCAAGCGACTTTATGGCCGCCGGCGGCCTCCTAGGGATTGCCGGCGCGATGTTCGAGGCAATCATCCGCAGCCCGCTGCGCTCGACGCTTAAACTCGTAATTCTGGCTTTGTCCGCTAGCGCCGTGGCCCTGGTATGGGCACAAGGTGCCGTGGGCATTTTCTGATACCGCCTCCCCTGCCGCATGTGATTGTAGTGCGGGATGACGTCTGTTCCGCGCCTGAAGCGGAAGTCGGAGCCGCTCCAGAAAGGCGACCTTGGCGCTAGCGCCTCAGCAAGGCCTGACGATGTCACCGCATACGTGACGTGGGCCTCGACAGGCCACGCCTGTACCTTGATGTTCTCCATCATCAATTTGGCGATGGGGAAGCAGAGCGGTCATGGCGTCGGGGGCAGAAGTAATTGCGGCGATTCGGAAAAAGCTCACGGCGGACGGCGAGCCTCCGACTGAGGGGGCGATCGCGAAACACTTGGGGATGCACGTCGCCCAACTGAGCGCTTTCAAGACGGAAGCGAACCTGACGCCGCTCAGGGTCGCCAACCTAGTCCAGCGAGCCGTGCGCGTGGGTGAACAACGCGCGCTTTCCAGTCCGGTAAAGCCCGTCGTGGAATTCTACCCTGTCGATGCTGAGTTGAATCAGCGTGGCGGGAAGCTACACGAACTTTTTGAGGTGAACGTTGACGGCAAGTCGCACCCGTATCGAGCGGGCCTCAAGAACCAGCTCGAGAAGGCCTCTGGTATCTACATCTTCTACGACAGCCGTGGTCGCGCGCTCTACGCCGGGCAGGCGAAAACGCAGCCGCTCTGGAACGAAATGAAGGCGGCGTTTAATCGCGACCGCCAGAACCTGCAGCTCCTTCGACGCGTGGCTCACCCAGACAAGAAGGCGATCGCATTCAAGCCCTCGGACGAAAAGTCTCGCCAGATCGTACAAAGGGCGGTGCCATTGAGTGCGCTGGCAGCCTATTTCAGCGCTTATGAAGTGCGAATCGACCTGATCGACGACATGGAGGCATTCATGATCCGCGCCTTCGCGAATGATCTGTTGAACAAGAAGATGGAGACGTTCGCAAAAGCTGCGAAGCGGGCAGTCAATAAGAAGCCTGCAAAGGCTTAGGGCGGTGGCGTGCTCGCGCAGCGTCTCGGTTGCGCCAGGAGCGGACTCGGGCAGCGCTTCAGAAACACGACCTTCAGCGCAGGATTTCAGTCCACATGATCTTGTGCCGCCGACGTGGGGACTGACGGCTTCTCGGCGGCTCCGGTTTGGAGGCGGCCCTCCGATTCTGGCGCTGGCCCGGTTGGCAGCACCCACTCCCGACCTGTTTTCTCTTTGAGCTTAGCAACGATCTTGCCCTGGCGGTCGGCGATCATGCCGTCAACGAAATCGACGAGTTCCGGCCACTCCGTAGCGCCGCCCACCTGGAATCCGATGTTGAGCTTGAACCTGATGTCGAACCGCTCCTCCCGGAAACCGATTTCCATGGCAGTGGAGACGGTGTGGTGGCCGGCGTTGTGCGCGAACCTCTTATTTCGCAACTCGATGATGTGATCGTGGACGGGCCGAAGTCGCTCGGGAAGGGCGTCTCGCGAGAACCCACTGCCGCTTCCGCCTTGTTGCAGCCGAACGTAGGTGACGACGAAAGCCGTGGTCAGCATGTCGAGGTCGAGAATCGCATCCATGTCCGCGGCGAACCTGTACTGGGACAGGCGCTTCTGAACATGCTTTAGGGTCACCAGAGTGCCGAACGAATTTGCCAGTCTGGAGAGCTGCGATAGCTCTCGATCGACAGATTTTAAGACGGCGCGTCCGTCATGCACCATCGTTTGGATCTCGTTCCGCCACTCCTCAGGAAGGAACTGAAGCGCCTCTTCAGGCACCACATAGTACTCGTCGGATTCGTCCTCAGTCTTGCTTGAACGGCCCTGCACGTCACACCTCGTCATCTGGTATCCGAAGGCGTCAGCGAAGCTAAGCTTGTCACGCTTACAGGAGGCGCTGCTCCCTCCGCTTTCGCTTGCGATAGGCGGCGAGTTCGGCCTTCAGCTTATCAATCCAGCCTGGCTGGTGAATGATCCGTTCAAAGGAGGCAGGGTCACCCGCGAGGAGTTCGACACGGCTCTTCTGACTTAGCGCCTGCCAGTCCTCGAACATGACGTACATCGCGTTGCCGTACCGTAGGTTCTCGAACACGACGAAGTCGTCTCCGAACTTCGCGCCGAAGTATCGTTGAAAACCGTCGGTTCCCGTGACGAACGCCTCGGGCCTGAGTTGCGACATGACCGTGATGCGGTCTTTCATCACTCCGTGTTCGGCTGCCGAGACGGGCTTTCTGCCGGCGAGCATGGCCTGAAGTACCTCGTCCACAGAACCTGGCGGCAATAGCTGCCAGTCGACATGGACGGTCGCCGCATACTCCACGAGCGTGGCCGCGCTCGGGAATACGTCGGCGGCGCCGACGTTCTCCTGTAGAAGGTTGAGGTTATAGAGAAGCTCCTGAGGGAAGTTCGGTGTCCGCCTGTTGATCACCTGATCTATGGTGAATTTCACAATGAAAACGCTGCCTCGTTTTTCGAGAAGATCAACTGTCAGGTTCACTTGCTTGGGCGGGTAGAAATCGCGCGGGTACACTTGGCGCGTCTGTGTAACCAGGTGATAGCTGCCCGAGCCCCAGCTTTCCGCGAGGAAGATAAAATCCTTGCCGTACTTTGGCAGGTCTTTTCGTACCTTTTCCATCCCTACCAGGTTCGCCTTGGAGAACTTCCCTGCAGTGGGCTTTGGAACTGCTGGAGGAGGCGTTTCAAGCGTACCCGCGTTAAGCGCCAAGCCGAGGTGGGCGTAGGTCGCCACATCTTCAGGCCGCAGTTGCTTTACGGTCGCAGCGACGACGTCATCTTGATCGAACGACTTGAGCCGGTCGAAGATGACGGACGGTATTTTCAGAAGGTTGCGCGGCATAGATCAGACCTTGGCCCTAACGAATGTCTCGATGGCGCCCAAGAGAGCCGCCAACGCTCGCGCGAGTGCGGCTCGCCTCGTCGGGATCAGCGAGTTGTCCAGGGGGATGTTGTCGAGTTTCCACTCGGTGGCAGGCGCGTCGTCGTTGCCAATGCCCACGTACATCATGCGCCCTGGCGCTGCGCGGTGGGTAAGCACGTTCCGAATTCGCTGCCATTCGAGGTAGGCCGGGTCCGCGAACAGGGCAGAGATCGCCAGCAAGATCGGATCGCCGGGAAAAGCCGCAACGAACGCCGTCTCCGTTTTGGGCGGCGAGACCTTTCGCCGGTCGGCCGGTGTCGCGAGCGAAAAGCGTGTCGGTTCGACAAACGCGGCAATCGCGTACAGAGCGTAGAAGACAGACTCAAACGTGGAGTGCCCGTCCGCGAAGAAGTGTGCGAGCGCCTTGTCTTGCTTGTAGCGCTGCGCCGGAAGCGGCGTGGCGCCGTCCGCTTTCAGGGATTGTTCGAAGGCTTCTCCGGCTTCGACGGCGGCATGAAACCTGTACGCCACCGCATTCCACGCAGCAGCGTAGTCCTCGTAAAGGGCATGCTGGACCATCTTGCCGACAATCCCGTGGATCGCCTCATAGGGACCCGTCGGGAAATCTACAGCCGGAACGAGCCCGTTCGTGGAAAGCGGTGCTATCACAGCTTAACCATAACGCGCCCAACGGTACCGGCACAGCCTCAGCGCGCGTCGCCATTCGATATGGTTCGGGCCTGAAAGCAGACCCTGCCAGGGTCGCAGATGAGTCATGTACGGACGCCGCAAGCAGAGCTGAGCATCTGCCTTCTAAGCAGATGATCGGCAGGCCGGCACGGCGCGGTGAAGCAGCTTGCGGGTATGTCACCGGAGAAGGTCTCCCGGTTCCCGGGTGTGATTTAACCGTAGGGCTGGCGCGGCGCGGAACCATCTCAAAACACGTCCTGGCGCGTTACGCGGCCGTGATGTTCGGCGACGATGTTGTCGATCGTGGTCACGCTGCCCTCGAGCGCTTCCATGATAATCGCGGCGTTTCCCGGCTTCAGATCGCGCATGATCCCGGCCACAAAGTCGTCGTCAAGTTCGGAGCGGATGACGTCGCTGCTCAGCCCGACGACTGCGCCCGTACCGGCGCCGACGGCGACCCCGACGGGCCCGCCAATCAAGCCGAGGAGTGCGCCGCATAGCGCGCCGATCCCCACACCAAGCGCCGGCCTCGCCTTCTGCCGGAGAAGCGACAGCTTTCCACGGGCGTCCTTGGCGACAACTACCCCTGCATGCAGGGTGAAATCGGCGTCCCCCTCGTCCTTCAGCCATCTCAGCTGAGCGGCGGCCGAGAGGGCTCCGCGCTTGTCGTTAAACAAGAGGACGATGACCTTGGCGGACATTTCAGTCACCTTCACAA
This sequence comes from Hyphomonadaceae bacterium, assembly GCA_030696545.1. Lineage (GTDB taxonomy): Bacteria > Pseudomonadota > Alphaproteobacteria > Caulobacterales > Hyphomonadaceae > UBA7672. Next base: position 4,706 of record JAUYSA010000471.1, on the reverse strand, counting down.
AGGCCGCGTTCTGCGCGACCACAGTAGTCGAGTGGGCTTCGCAGTGTACCACTTAATCATGCTAGAGTTGATCGAGCTTCCATGTCCGATCGCTCTTGACCGCTTCAGACAGTTTCCGGGAAGGCGCCTCTTATTCAGCCGTTCTGGCCGGCTGCGCCTAAAGCTAGCAACGCTCTGGCAAGCTTGATCCAGAAAGCGGATAGAGCACACCCGCGGCGATCGGCACGCCGGCCACGTTGTACACGAAGGCGAAGAACAGGTTCTAGCTAATTGCTCGGCATCAGCATCATCGCGCTGCTGGAACGTCCGAGCGCGTTCGTCCAAGTCTTCGAGAAGCTAGCCGACTTCATTCGTCCAAATCCGTCTGCGGAATATCACGGCCGTGACGTTGTCGGAAATCTGGTCGGCAACGCTGACGAGGCGCTGCACAACCAGCGGCTGGGTCGGCAGCGGTGATGTTTGCACCACGATCAGGACATGGCCGAGCATGGATATAATTCAGAGGTTCTGAGGATGACTTCAAGTTGCGATCTTTCCGCTACAGCGGCGCGACAGCACTGGGCACAGAGGGACTGAACACCCGCGCCTAGGGCGGACCTTGGCGTCGTCCCTTGGACTGCTTCCTTCGATGCAAGTTTCGGCAACACAAGACCGTTCTAGCTCGATGGAGTCCGAAAACCCGCCCGCGGCGGGGGGTGGGATGGTGGGCTTCGCCAACCTATCTAGCTGCAGATCAACCCCGCTTGCCTCGCGCGAGCACCAACACTCCCATGGCCGTGCAGACGAGTTCCGCAAGCGCCAGTATCGTTCGCCGCGGATGCCTTGAGATCGCGTTCACGCATGCCAGCAAGACCTTTACCGCCGCCGATGTTCTTCTTTTTCACTCGCAAGCTCAGCATGACGATTGATGAGGAGAGAGCCATGCGACCGCAATTTGACTAAAAAAGGGCCCGCTCGTCCCGCCACGTCTGTAGATTGTTTGACGTCTCCGCCAGCGGCGGTGATGTTCCGACGTGCGCGCTTCGCCAGGACTTTCTCGAACGACATCAGCCCCTCTTCGACTAACAAACGTGTTGCCAATGGTCAGCGGTCAACGCTTACTGCCCCGGCATCATGAACATGTCGATGATGCAGAAGATCGCGCGGGACGTGGCGCGGTGAGTCCTTTGAGTGAGGGATGGCGCAATTCATGAAGAACATGGCGCTCGACCGCAGTTCGGAAGGTGGCGACGTCGCTGCGCTGGTGGCATGGCGTTCAATAGTTATGGCGAGCGGTGCGCTTCGATTACGCCGAGAGAGCGATTGTTCAGCTTTTGAGGAGGACTGTCATGGGGTATTCCGGCAAATATAAGACACCAAATGATCTTCTCGCTGACAGGCGTCTGAGCACGGATGAGAAGATACAATTGCTTGAGTCGTGGCGGGACGACAAGGAAGCCCTCATGCGGGCATCGTCGGAAGGCATGCCGGGTCCTAGTCGATCCGAAGTGCTGCGACTGATTGAAAACGCACTGCTTTCGTTGCAGGAAAATAGCGCAGATGGACAGAACAAGTGAAGTTTAACGTTCCGAGACGATTAACCTCACCTGCTAGTCATTCGAACAGCGGAGGCGACTCAGAGTGCCCGTGGAAACGGGAATGGGCGCGACTTCGCCACGAGGGCTGTGGTTCACCAGCACTTCGTTGATCCATCCTCCGCCGTGACTTTGGGTTTGTCGTTTCCGCGCCACGAGCGCGCGCCGCGTCTCGGCCAACCCCTTCGACGGCTGCATAACCTCCACCACCGCTCGGGCCCTCTGCAAGGTTCCGGAACTCCGACCTTATCGTCATGAGCTTCCACGGCCGACAGGGCCTTAATCGGCTTCTCCTGGGCAGCAGTACCGCCGAAATCGTTACGCAGAGCTCTGGTCCCGGTTCCTGTCGTGCGTTCGCAGAAGCAGTGGCGCAGTTGGCGCGACGCGCTCGTTAGTCCGGCCGAACTGTAGCAGACGCGCGGACAGCATGGCTGCCGAAGACGAAGCACCCGGCTTGGGCCTCCGCGGCGCCGCCTCCTAGTCTCCACTAGCACGGATGCCGGGCTCAGCTGCCATGCGCTTCGTCTTGCAGTGGGTTAAGATCGGCCAACACAGGGATAGGAACGGAGAATTGGACGATGCCCCTCAGCGACATATTGCTACAGCTCGACAGCTACCCTGAGCCAACGGGGTCGGAAATTGTGGACCAGGCAGTTCGCTTCGCCTCGATGACTGGAGCCACGATCACCGCTCTAGCGCTGAAAGTGGACATACGACTGCCCAAAAATCGACTGGCGGATCACTTGATGGGCCTGAGCCGTGTAGCTCAGAATGAAGAAGCCAAGAGCCTGCAGGCCTGCCGTGAGATGTTGGAACAATTTACTGTTAGTGCGAGGGCGGCCGGCGTTTTCGGGGAGGCACTTATCGGCAGCGCCAATCTCTATTCCATGGGCGATCATGTGGCTGAGCGAGCCAGGACACGCGACCTGTGCATGGTGCCGATCACTGATACGCTCTTTGGCCAGCAGTCGATCGCCGAGGCCGTAATCTTTAGCTCTGGCCGACCAACTTTGCTCTTCGGAACGGGAAAAACGGGGCTCCCGCAAGGGTTGGACAAGCTGGTGCTGGCCTGGGACGGCAGCCGGTCAGCAGCGCGCGCACTTTCGGACGCGCTACCTCTGTTGCAAAAGGCAAAGGAGGTTCGCGTGCTCACTATTCTAAACGAGAAGCCCCTCGCCATTGCAGGCTCGGGTAGGGACGCCGTGCGCCACCTGGAGGCTCATGGCGTTAACGCTCTCGCAGAAGAAATCGATGCGGGTGACAAACGGATCGGCGCTGTACTCGACGGCTACCTGCAGGAAACGAGACCGGACCTTCTCGTCATGGGCGCTTTTGGGCGTACGCGCATTCGCGAATTCATCCTCGGCGGCGCCACCGAGGAGGTTCTTCGCGAACCAAGGAGCGCCCTACTACTATCGCACTAATGCACCCACTGAACACCGCTTCCTCTCCCGGAATGTTCACGGTCTGCTTGGCGGAAGGGATCGCATCCTGTTGAAGCGTCGGCAGTTCACGCGCGGGTGGCAGGCGTGGGAATATGGCGACACACAGCCCTCAGAGCCGCCAGATACACGAAGAATTGCGTACGATAGCATGAGGAGCCCCGCTCCTCGCCGTTCGAGCATTGGATCAGAGGCTTGCGCACGGACACCGCCGGACGCACGTTCAGCCTTCGCCTGGTGAGGAGTGCTCATGACCGGGATCGCAGCAGACTCTCCGCCTATCGACGGCGTGCTGGTAAAGGAAACAGGCGAGGGCCGCTTTCAAGTCAAGATTCAGACCGCTGGCGAAGCCTTCTTGGCCGATGAGCCGGTGAGCGTCGGCGGGGACGGGACGGGACCCAATCCTTACGAGTTGTTGGCTGCGGGGTTGGGTGCATGCACGGCGATGACGTTGCGCCTGTACGCTGAACGCAAGGGATGGCCGCTGAAATGTGTTGAGGTCCGCGTGTTGCACCGGCGCGACAAGCTCGTTAACCGCGACCGCTTCGCCCGAGAGATCGCCCTGGCGGGCGACCTCGACGAAGCTCAGCGGCGCCGACTGTTGGAAATTGCTAACCGCTGTCCGGTGCACCTCACACTCGAGAGGGGGGCCGACCTGGTGACCACCCTCGTTCACCTCGAGCATATGCAAAGACGCGATTCCTCCTCTGACCGCCATATGCAGCTGATGGCCGAAGCCTGCGAGGACTGAAGTGGCTGTGGTGCCAGCCCAACCGGCCGGGTTCTGCTCAATTCAGGTCCTTAGCTACATGGTCGTCTGATCCGCCGGCAACCCCCGCGGGAGCCGGGCGGACGCGCCATGGGCCTCCTGCAGCGGCACCTTCGCGCCAAGTACCGACGACCAGAGCGGGCACTGCTCAGGTTCCGGACGACGAAGACCCTTCAGAAATTCGCCTCCGTGCACGGCGCCGTCCACAACCACTTCAATCAGGAGCGCCACCTAACCAGTCGGGAGATTTACAAGCCAACCGCTCAGCGGCCCTGGCTGAGTGGCAGTCGCTTATGGCCTGAGGCCAAAACGCTGCCGTTGGACTGACAGCACCCTCTGGGCTCATTTTGGGCTCGTCTAACAAACGCTCACCGCACGGTCTTGGCTACAATGGTGTCCCGCGAGAAGTCGAATTTAACGACTGGGTTGATCTCGTCCGATGCAAGTGAAGCGTCGCCTTCAGGGTGAGAGCTGATCGTTGGCGGTTTGGTTGGGGTTCCCAAGCGCCAGGCGGTCCATTCTGACGATTGGCCGTACCTCTTGCCACACCTCTATCCCGACGCAGCTGGTGCGTGCCCTGAACACCGCTGAGACTCGCGCTATGGCAGCGTGGTTGTTCTGGCAGTGATCACGTCCTTGTCGCTGCAGCGCGGAATTAAGTGCTTGGAAACCACGTTGGCTCCTCCGTTACGGGCGGAGGTGCATCATGTGCGACATGTCGATTGTCTGGCGAGGCTCACGCTGGTTCCTGATTGACTGGGACGCTCTGGAGCTGGGCCAGTTCGCCTCCGAAACCGAGGCGCTAGCGGCAGCGCGGCGGAGGCTTGAGCTTGAAGATGGGCCAGCAAGCATCCTTGTAGGGGGCGTCGACGGCGAATGGCGCGAACAACACCTGGAGCCGATAACGCAGTTGCACTGATG
>JAUYSA010000388.1 GCA_030696545.1 Hyphomonadaceae bacterium | reverse complement strand
CCGGCGGTCACGGCCAGTTCGGCGACGTCGTTCTGGAAATCCGTCCCGGCCAGCGCGGCAGCGGTCTTGTGTTCGACCAGAAGATCCATGGCGGTGTCGTGCCGAGACAGTATTTCGGCGCCGTGGAGGAGGGCGTCCGTGATGCGCTCCACAAAGGACCACTCGGCTTCCCGGTCGTCGATGTCGAGGTAACGCTGCTCGATGGATCGTATCACGCGGTCGATAGTTCCGAGATAGCCTTCCGCACGGCAGCCCGCATGGCGGTATCTCAGGCATTGCCCGAATGTGATCCGGTTCTCCTCGAACCTGTTCACACCGTCACGATCCACACGCCATCAGATCAGATGGCGCGGATCACAGCGCTGATCCCGATGCGGCGCGGGCAGATCCTCGGGTTCGAGCCGCGCGACGGCTGGTTCGCATGGGATTCCATCCGCGCCTACATGCCGGAAGATGAGTTGCATGACCTCATCATCGAGATCCGATCTGCGACGCAGGGGCTTGGCGAACTGGAAAGCGCTCGCGATCACATGTCCGAGGTTACGGGGAAGGCGGCGGCCAAAGCCGTCGAGTCCCGACAGGCCATGTCTGCAAAGTAAGGCGACATCTGTTGCCTTGTGGCCCTATCCGCTCAAAGACTATGCGCGGATGGGGCCACAGGGAGAGATGGCATGAACAGGCGCGAATTGCTGGCGGGCGCGGGCGCAGTGGCCCTTGCCGCATGCACACAGGAAACGCCGGTAGCGACCTCGCCAGTAGCGAGCGTGACGCCCAGCGCTGATCCCTTCGCCGGGTCCAAGCTCATGGCCGACGTGGAATCCTATGTCGGTTTCGGTACGCACCGCACGGGCAGCCCCGGCGACGTTGCGACGTCTGACTGGTTCGCCAAGCGCTGGCGTGATCTCGGCTACGAAGTCGAACAAACGGAATTTCCCCTGCCCAACGCCGACACGAACGTAGCCAAGCTTCGCATCGGCGACGAAGCATTCGACGGCTTCGCTCAACCTCCGCTCTCCTTCACGCCAGAGGGCGGCGTCAACGCTCCGCTCGCATGGTGGAACGACAAGTCGCTCGCCGACGTCTCGGGCAAGATCGCGCTGGTGCATGTGCCTCGCCAGCCCGGCGCGCCGTCGCCCGGCGCTGCCTACCGCGCCATCTTCGAGAAATGTCGGCTCGCCGGGGCCGTGGGCATCGTCGCGCTGATGTCAGGTCCCTCAGGCGAAGTCGTCGCGATCAACACGCCCGCCGAAATGCTGATGGAAACGCCCGTCCTGCAACTTGGAGAAAAGGAGCGGCCGCGCCTCGAAGCTGCCCTTGCGAGCAATCAGCCCGGCAAGCTCATCATCGAAGGTCCCGGTGGCTTCAGGAACGGCAAGAACACAATCGCACGTCACGGCACGGCTGGCCCGTGGGTCATCATCTCTACGCCACAGAGTGGCTGGTTCACTTGCGGCGGCGAACGTGGCCCCGGCATTGCCATGTCCCGCGCTCTTTCCGAATGGGCGCTGACAAAGAACTTCCCCGTGCGCTGGCTCTTCATCGCCACGTCCGGCCACGAATGGACCGACTTCGGCGCCGACATTTTCCACGAGAGCCAGGCGCCGGACCCAAAGGATACCGCCTTCTGGTTCCACCTCGGCGCCAGCTTCGGCGCTCGTGCCTATCAGGAAACACCTGCGGGGCTCGTGGTGCAGGACACGCCCAATCTCACACGCACACTTATGGCGACGCCTGATCTCGTGCCGCTATGCGAAGCTGCCTTCGCCGGACAGCCAGTGATTGAGAAACCCCTGGCCGCCGATATCTCGAAGGCGCTCGGTGAATATCGCCTCGTCGCGGAGGAGGGCTATCCCACCTCCGCTGGCTTCTGGGGCGCGAACGCAAAATTCCACACGCCGATCGACGGCGCGGATTCAACAACGCCCGAAATCATGGAGCCAGTCGCCCGCGCTATCGCGCAGGTGCTCGAAGCGCGGCTGTCCGCGCTCTAGTTCTCGCAGCGCGCCCAGGCGTAAGCGACCGGCCGCGTGCCATCGAGCTTCGAGATGTTGGCCGCAAGGCCTTCCTCCGTCGCGCGATAGGTGATGCGCTGCGGATAGTCGTGCTCCGCATTCTCGAACGTCACGGTGTTCGGCGCCACAAGCGCCAGCGGATCACGCGTCTCTGTGAACACCACCGGGCGCTGTCCTTCAGGCGAGGCGACATACTGTGCGCGCGACGGGCGCGTATCGATGCGCGACTGCTCAAACGTCGCCAGCGCGCCATTCCGCGTCGTAGTCGCGTAGCCGAACATCAGCCCGCCTTCCGGCGGCGACCACACTTCCAGGTTCACACCGTCCGCTGACTGCCAGCAACCCACCATGAAGCCGAGCCGGCCCAGATCACGCTTCGGGCTGCTCGCGCAGGCGGCAAGGGCAATACCAAGGGCGGCGGCAAGCAGCTTGGGCGACATGGAAATCCCCGCATCAGATTTGAACTGCGCGAGAGTTAGCGCAGCCCGGGGTGCAGCGACAAGCGTTCTGCGCCGCAGGCCTGCATCACCCGGTCAGATTTTCGTCAGATGCTACGGATTTGCCGCGCCATCGCGCGTCTCAGGCGTAACCGAAGCAGGAGCCGGCGCTGAAACCAGTGCCGGAGCCGCCGCTGGCGCGGTATTCGCCGCCACCATTTGCTCCTCCATCAGCTCCGCATCACGCATCGCCTCGATCCGCGCCTTCTCCGCCAGGAATGCCTGCAGCTGCTCGCCGCCAAGCTTGCGCCCGGTCGGCAGTTTCAGCGTCATCGCATTCACCGGCTTCTTGTTCACATACACTTCGTAGTGCAGGTGAGGGCCCGTCGAGCGGCCCGTCGTGCCAACATAGCCGATAACCTGACCCTGCTTTACATAGCTGCCGCGACCAACGCCCTTGGCGAAGCGGCTCATGTGCGCATACGCGGTCGTGTATCCGTTGGCGTGCTCGATCTTGGCGAAATTCCCATACGTGCCGTTCGGCCCGTAGGTCACTACCTTGCCATTACCCGCCGCATAGATCGGCGTTCCCGTAGGCGCCGCGAAGTCCGTACCCTTGTGCAGCTTGGTATAGCCAAGCACCGGATGCTTGCGATTGCCGAAGCTGGAGGAAAGACGCGCGCCGTTGATCGGCGTCTTCATCAGAAACTTCTTCGCGCTCTGACCGCTCTCATCGAAATAATCGACGACGCCATCATCAGACGGCGTGTAGCGATAGAACGCCTTCGAAAGCGCCGCGCCATCCATCGTCGCCATCAACACAGTGCCGGTCTTCACCTGCTGTCCGCGCTCGTCCTCGAATGTCTCGTACAACATGCCGAAACGATCGCCCGTGCGAACTTCGCGCTGGAAGTCGATGTCGTAGCCAAAGATCTCGGCGTAATCGACAATCTGCTGGTCTGTCGCGCCAAGGCCCGTCGCCGTCTGATAGATCGACTGGTCAACGTCGCCCGCGACATAGCTGATACCCGGCGAAAGTTTCGCCTTCAGTTCATGCGAGGTCCACGAGCCATCAAGCCCGCGCGACACCAGCACCTGCGTCTCCGCTTCCGGCCGCAGCGATACGCCCATCAGACGCACAATGCCGTCGGTTCCCGTTTCCAGCCACGCCGTAACATCATCGCCCGGACGCATCCCGCGAAGATCGATCAGCTGGCTCGCAGCGAACACAGCGCCGTTGGCTTCTTCACGCGGCGCGCCGATCCGATCGAGCACGCCTGAGAGTGTCTCGTTCCGCAGAACGGACACGCGCTTCATTTCGCTTGAGAGGTTCGCCGCATCGTCAGCGCTCGTGAATGAGGCGACCACCAGACGCGGATCAAGAGTATTGTCGATGGCCGCAGCCTCGACAGGGCGCGTACTCACGCCGACAACAACTAGCCCAGTCCCCATCAGCACAGCCGCAGCCGCGCCCATCCCCCAATCAAACCGACCGTTTTTCATGGGTGCTCCGAATAGTTCCTCGCGGAACGGAAATCTGGCTCGCCACTATTCCCCGTTTCGACCTATCGAAGCGGCGGCACAAGAACAGCAAATAAAAACGTTCAGCTGTCTTTCCACAAGAACGAATGCATATTTTGACACGAGATGACTGAAGAAAAACTTGCACCGAAAGGGCGAATGGCTTCGAAACGTCGCATAATAGGCCTAGTTCTCGCCTTATTTGCGATTTTTGCGGCTGCCCTCTGGCTCCTGCGCCAGCCCATCGCCGAGGCGGTGGCGCGCAGCGTTTGCGCGGATCAGGGGCTGTCATGCCAGCTCAGCATCACCCGTCTGGACTTCGGTGGCGTCACATTAACTGCAATTGATGCGCGTGCGCCGAACGCTCCTGAAGCCGCAGTCAGCGCCCGTGAACTTGTCATTGATCTGAACTGGGATGGTCCATTTTCTCCCCGCCCTGTGGCGGTGGGCGGCGACGATCTCGTCGTTCGGATGGATCTCACGGGCAAGCGCCCGATCTTCGGCGACCTCGACACAGCCATCACCAACTTCACCAAGCCGAGCGACGCTCCTCCCGGCCCGATGCCGCGCCTCGACTTCACGAAAATCACCATCATAGGTGAAACGCTTTCAGGCCCTGTCCAGGCGCTCGGAACCATCAAGGCCACCGGCCCTGATGCGTTCGTAATAGATATGTCTGCGCCGCCCGCCACGCTCGGCATGATGGGCGCAACCATGCAACTGGCAGGCGGACAGCTGAAGGCCACCGTCGCCAACAAGCAGATTTCAGCCAGCGCCAGTCTCGACCTGGCAAAGTTCGAAGCGACAGACACCACCGTCTCCAACGTGAAGATCCAGGCGACGCTCGAACAGACGTCGGGCGTTCTCAAAGGTGCGGGCTCGGCGACGCTCGGCGCCGTCGCCGTGAAAGACACAAAGCTGACGGGCGCACAGGCAAGCGCCAGTGTTGAGTCAGCCGCCATCGATCCTGCTACGTTGGATCTCACGACGCTTCTTGCCGGCCTCCGCAAGCTTCAGCTTTCCGCAAGCACGGGCGATGGCGCAGTCGGCGGCACAAGCTGGCGCAAGGCAGAACTCACCGCGCTTATTGAACCGAAGGGTCCCGGCACATCCGGCGGCGATGTAACCATCTCCGTGGACGATATGCGAAACGCTCAGGCCGGCGCCGGGCGGGTCGAGCTGACTGGCGTGGTCGACATCATCGAAGGCGTTGCAGGAACTGCGAAGGGGACTGCGCGCATACGCTCGGCGGTTGTGTCGGCGGCAACCAGAAAACAGCTCGTCGATACGATCTCGCTTCCGCTCGAAGCCGCCTTGCCGGTATTCGGGTCTGCCGCGGCAAAGGCCGTTGATCGCGCCGCGCTGAACTTCGATGTCACCTTTCCGTGGTCCGCGTCATCCTCTCCCATCAAGGAATTCGAGCTTACGCTGCACGACGGCGCCGAACTGAAATCCGCCAGCGGACTTCTGCTTCAGCTGCATCCGCCCACGGGTCAGCAGAACGTCGCTTCATATTCCACCGCACAAGGCGGCGCATGGCTGGCCACGGGCTCGTTGCAACTGTCCGGTGGCGGCGCACCCCCGTTCTCGCTTCAGATTGCGAAAGCCGCTGGTGGCGGCAAGAAGCTGTCAATCGCAGGCGCTGCCGCCCTCAAGCCCTGGAAGGTAGGCAGCGACACACTGGCCGCTGAATTCAACGGCCTCAACTTCAACGTCGATGACTTGTCCGGAAAAGCGAGCGGCCAGCTGACTGTCAGCCTCGACGGCGCGTTCGGTGGCGGCGTCTGGAAGGGCGCGCGAGGAACTGGCGCTGTCGATGCTGTGTGGGATCGCACGACGTTCGCAGCAGACGCGCCGCGCGGCATGGTGATCCAGTGGAACGAGGCCCGCTACGGCGAAACCGTGTTTGGCGCAGCCGCGCTTCGCTACTCACCCCAGGGCCGTCTGGCCGAGCGCGTCAATGATGGCGTCGTCGGGCGCGGCAGCCTCGATGCCGTGACAATTCCGGTGAAGGGCGGCGCATGGGGCGCGAAAGCGGTGCTCGGCGCGATCGGCATCAACTGGCGCGCAGCCGGCGGCTTCCGCGCCAATTTCGATGCAGCGCCCCTCGCGATCGATATGACGCTCGATCAGCGCAAGCTCCCGATCCGCATCGCGGACATCGCTGGCACGCTCGATCTTCGCGATGGCTGGCGCGTCGATGGCGGCTTCAAGGGCGGGGGCGTACAGGCTGACGAAGGAACGGTCGCCGACCTTGCGGGCAAGTTCAATCTGGGCGGCAAGGGCGATACGCTCGATGGCTCCCTGTCTGATATCGCCATGCGCGTCTTCGATCCCAAGACGGAAGAAGAAGGTAAGCGCTTCGAGGAAGCAAAGTTCGAGGGCGCCGCCACGCTGCGCAACAGCGTCGCCAGCTTCACCGGCATTTTCTCTATGGCCAAGTCGGGGATGCAGATCGCACATGTCAGCGGCCGTCACAGCCTCGACGACAATGAAGGCTCGCTGACCTTCGATCCAACACCGCTGATCTTCGTGCCGCGCGTATTCCAGCCCTACGATCTCTCGCCGATGCTGCGTGGCCCCGCCGGCGTCACCGGCCGTGCAGACATTTCCGGCGCTGCGTCGTGGAATGCTGAGGGCATGAAAGCCGGCGCCACGGTCGATCTGCGCAAGATGGGTTTCACGCT
>JAUYSA010000327.1 GCA_030696545.1 Hyphomonadaceae bacterium | reverse complement strand
TACCTTCCGCGCGGGAAGTTGGTCACGCATGCAGTATGTCTGCGAATCCACGAAGGGCCGAACCTGGTTCCGCATCGAAACCGATGCGGAGGCGGAAGCCGAGACTGCTCTGATGCGCCATGCGGTCGAGAAGCATTTCCGCCGCGAACAGGCGCGCGCCCGCAAATCCTATGTGCCGGGGCAGGGGCTCGAACGCGACATCCAGCTTAAGGCGCACATCCAGCGCACCACCCCGCTTTTCCTCACCCTGCGCGCGGATGATGGAACCGGCCTCGCCACCGCCATGCTACCGCCCGGCGGAAAACCTGTCGCCGAATTCCCGATCATCATCGTCGGCCCCGAAAACGCCGACCCCTATCCGGATCATGGCGACGCGATCGAAGCGCTGTCCCGCCACTACAAACTGCCGCTTCCTAGAGCGCGCTGCTATCCGTACGCGCAGCGGAGTTGAAGCCACTGCGTTAGAGTAGCCCTCATCCTGAGCAGGCGGCGAAGCCGCCGTCTGTCGAAGGACGAGGGCGCGCCCACGACACCTGCTTACTCCCCGGTCTTTGCCTCATACCCACACAGGTCGCGTACCACGCATTCCGGGCACCCCGGCTTTCGCGCCAGGCAGGTGTAGCGCCCGTGCAGGATCAGCCAGTGATGCGCCCCTCGCTTGTACTGGTCCGGCGTCACCTGCAGCAGCAGCGCCTCCACCTTCTCCGGGGTCGTCTCCGGCGCCAGCCCCGTCCGGTTCGACACGCGGAACACATGCGTATCCACCGCGATCGTCGCCTCGCCATAGACCTCGTTCAGCACCACGCTCGCCGTCTTGTGGCCAACGCCAGGCAGCGCCTCCAGATCTTCCCGCGTGCGCGGCGTCTCCCCGCCATGCTTGTCGAGGATCATCTGCGACAGCGCGACAACGTTCTTCGCCTTGTTGCGCCACAGCCCGATCGTACGGATGTGCTCGGCCACGCCAGCTTCGCCCAGCTTCACCATCTTCGCCGGCGTGTTGGCCACCTTGAACAGCCCCTTGGTCGCCTTGTTGACCGAAACATCCGTCGCCTGCGCCGACAGCGCCACGGACACTACCAGTGTGAAGGGGTCCGTGTAGTCCAGCTCCGTCTTCGGATCGGGCCGGTCCATGGCAAGCCGTCGATAGAACTCCGCCGCCTTTTCCGGCGGGAAGCCCCTGATACGTTTTGCCTGCTTTTTCACCTTAGCCATGCGCCAACCTATCGCTTCGCTTCGGCCGGAATGACAAGCCCGACACTTGCGAACACTCGCGCCCGGCCTAAGCTTCACTCCATGCCAACGGTCTATCTCGACGCCGTGCTGGAGCCGCCCCGCTCGCTCACCCCGCGCGGATTCAGCCGAGTCATGACAATCTTCGGCGGCATGAGTCTGCTGTTCGGCCTGTTGTTCCTCTCGATCGGCGCATGGCCGGTGATGGGCTTTATGGGCCTGGAATTCCTCGCGCTCTGGATGGTCTTTCGTCTCTCTTTCCGCGCCCAGACGGCCCGCACCTATGTCCGCGTAACCGCCGAAGCCGTCGATGTCCGCAAGGTCGATGGCTGGGGCAGGGAGCGCCGCGCCCGTCTCGCGGCACACTTCGCCCGCGTCGAGCTCGACCGCGCCGCCCATGGTCCGAACGCCCTGCGCGTCGCCGCCTCCAATCGCGCCTACGCGGTTGGCGAATTCCTCACGCCACGCGAACGCGAAACCTTTGCCCGCCGTCTGGCGCAGGCTATCAGCGACGCCCGCCGCGAGCGCCATACCGGAGACGAACAATGAGCGTCGAATTCCTTCACACGATGATCCGCGTCGGCGACATCGATGCCGCCGTGAAATTTTTCTGCCAAGGCCTCGGCCTCACGGAAGTTCGCCGCAATGATTATCCGCAGGGCAAATACACGCTCGTCTTTCTCGCCGCGCCTGAAGACGTCGCGCGTTCGGGCTGGAATGGCGAAGGCAAGCTCCCGGCTGGCCTGCCCATGATCGAGCTCACCCACAACTGGGACGAGACCGAATACGCGGGCGGCCGCAATTTCGGCCATCTGGCCTACAGGGTCGACGACATCTACGCCGCCTGCGAACGCTTCCAGAAGCTTGGCGTCACCATCAACCGCCCGCCCCGCGACGGCCACATGGCCTTCGTCAGATCGCCCGACGGCATCTCGATCGAGCTGCTGCAGAAGGGCGAGGCGAAAGCACCAGCCGAGCCGTGGGCCAGCGCGAAGAATATTGGCAGCTGGTAAGCACGCCCTCTCATCCTTCGAGACGATCGCTTCGCGATTCCTCAGGATGAGGGCGATCTGCATCCGGCGCTGAGTAGCCCTCATCCCGAGGGATCGCAGGCATGACGCCGGGCCTGCGGAATTCCATCGTGCGATCGTCTCGAAGGATGGAAGGGCGCGCTCACAAACCGCGCTACTTGCGCGCCTTGTTCGGCTTCACAGGCTTGACCGGTTTCACCTTCGGGGCCGGTTTCGGCTTCACAACCTTCGCAGGCTTCGCCGGCTTCTCCTTGACCGGTTTAACGGGCTTCGGCTTGGGCGCGGGCTTCACCTTCTGAGGCTTGCCCTTCGCCTTCATCGCCGGCGGCGACGTCAGCACGCTTTCCGGCGGCCGCTGGAATCCGCCCATCTGAGATTCAAGCGCCTCGGCGATCGCCAGCACATCCAGATCGCCGCCTTCCGGCCCGATGATCTGTATGCCGCACGGCAGTTCGCCCGCGCGACGCGGCACGGGGATCACAACGGAGGGCAGGTGGCACACGGTCGCCAGAGCAATCCACGCATGAAACATGTGATAAGGCACAGGCTTGCCATCGACCGTCATCAGACGCGTCACGGCGTCCCCGCTCTCCACATGTTCAAACGCCGTGGTGGGCGACACCGGCGTGATGATCGCGTGCCACCGCGAGAAAAATTCCGACATCGTGCGCTTCAGCCGCCGGCGCGTCTCGTCCGCCTTCAGCCAATCGTGGTGCGTGGCCGCTGAATACAGCGCCCACTTACCGCGTGAGAATGGCTCGCCCCGCGCCATCAGCTTGGCGATGGGCCGCCCCGCCTCCAGCGCCTTCACCAGCGGCGCCGGCATGTCGCTCGCCAGGATCGGCAACAGAAGTTGCAGGTAAAGATCAATCAGCGCGTTGCCATCCAGATCAGGCTTCGCCACCAGAACCTGCGCACCCGCCTCTGCCGCCGCTTCCGCCGCGATCTCGACCGAAGACCTGCAGGCGTTTGAAACCGCAAAGGTCTTGTCTTCAGCCCATACGCCGATTCGCCGTCCCTTCAGTCCCGCCTTGCGCGGTAACAGCGTGACCGGCTGATCCGTCAGCACCTGGAACATCAGCCGCAGGTCAGCCACATCGCGCGCCATCGGCCCCGCCACATTGAGATCGCGTACCGCCAGCGATCCCGGCGCCGGCGGCACATGCCCCGCGATCGGCGTTCGCCCGAAAGTCGGCTTCAGCGCCGCCACGCCACAGAAGTGCGCCGGCAATCGCAGGCTTCCGCCAATGTCGGATCCCAGCTCCAGCGGCGTGATCCCCGTCGCCAGCGCCGCCGCCGCCCCGCCCGAACTTCCGCCCGGCGTCCGGCTCAGATCCCACGGGTTGGAGGTCCGCCCATGCACCGGATTGTACGTCTGGTTGTCGCCCGCCAGATAAGGCGTGTTGGTCTTGCCCCAGATCACCGCGCCTGCCGCGCGCAGTCGCGCTACAGCTGCCGCATCCGCTGTTCGCGCCGGCCGGTTCGCATACTCGGGCGCCCCCGATGTCGCCGGCATCCCCTCGACGTCAAACGTGTCCTTGATGGTGATCGGCAGGCCGTGCAGCGGCCCCGCCGGAATGCCCGCCTGCAGCAGCCGGTCGAGCTCCTTCGCCCGCGCCCGCGCATTTTCGAGGTCGGTCCGCACCACTGCATTAATCGCCGGGTTCACCACGCCCGAGCGCGCGATGTGCTCTTCCAGCAAGTCAGCCGCGCTCACCTGGCCCAGCGCCAGCTGATTCAGCTGCGTGCGCGCTGAAGCAAAGATATGAGGCGCCTGCGTCATGCCCGCGCCAAGTCCCCGTTGCCGCGTTTCCCACCAGCCGTCTGCTGGCGGCTGCAAGACATCGTCTATGCGTGGCGGGCGCCACAATCAAAGTGAAAGCCGGGAAACAATCTGTAACTACAGCGCGAGCACATCGCGCATCGTGTAGAGCCCTGGCTTCTGCTCCACCGCCCATTTCGCCGCCGTCAGCGCGCCCTTGGCGAAGATCGCGCGATCCAGCGCGCGATGGCTGATCGACAGCGTCTCCTCGTCCGAGATGAACGCCGTCTCGTGGTCCCCAATAATGCCGCCGCCGCGAATAACCGAGAAAGCGAGCGAGCCCTCCTTGCGCGGTCCCGTCATGCCGTCATGGGGCGGAACGCGAATGTCAGAAAGCTTCGCGCCGCGCCCGCGCGCGGCCGCTTCGCCGATCATCAGTGCCGTTCCAGATGGCGCGTCCACCTTGCGGCGGTGATGGCCCTCGGTGATCTCGATGTCCCAGTCCGCGCCCAGCCGCGCCGCCGCCTGTTCCACCAGCCCGATCATCAGGTTGACGCCCAGCGAGAAGTTCCGGTCGCGCACGATCGCGATCCGTTTCGCGTGCTCCGCTACCTGCTGTTCCTGCGCCAGCGACAGCCCGGTCGTCCCGATCACCGCCGCCTTGATCTTGGTCAGCTTCAGAAGCTCCAGCGCCTCCAGCGTGGCGTCCGGCGTGGTGAAGTCGATCCACACATCCGCGCTCGCTGCCGCCTGCTGCGCACTATCGCTCAGCGTCCAGCCGCCCTGGTCAGCGCCAATACCCGCAGCGCCCGCCCGCTCGCTGCCGCCGGCAATGACAAAGCCGTCGCCTGCGCATCTGGCCAGCGCCTGGCCCATGCGTCCTGCAGCTCCCGCGATCGCAATCCTGATGCTCATGCGCCGCTTATACCGGGATTTCATGTTCAGGCGAGGGGAGGCCGATCCCAAGCGAATTGACCCGCCCCGCCAATGCGGCGAGCCTTCTGGCCATGAAACATCTCGCGATTCTCGCCCTCGTCATGGCCCCCGCCGCTTGCGCCCCCGCGTCGGGGCCGGAAGTTGCGCCTGCGGCTGAAATCGAAACCATGAAGACGCCTTACGGCTTCGACGTGCAGCTGACGCTTACGCCCCGCGCCGCCGAAAAACTGGCCCAGACGGACGAAGCGGTAAACGTGGCCGCGATGTATTACGGCCTCCCGGTCAGCGACACAGCCCCGGGCATCGATGAGCATGGCATGGAGATCGGCCTCGGCCGTGACGATGTCGAAGTCGCGCCCCAGAGCGCTCTCGTCGTCGCCCCCGGCGCCGGCTTTGATCCAACCTACCTCGCCAGCGTGAAGGGCGAGCCGGAAGTGCTGGTCAACGTCTATTCCGCCCGCAAGACGCACGAGAACAACCTGCTCAGCTGCGGCATCTATCAGGGACCGATATCAATGGCGCAGAAAAAGCCCGTCGATATCCGGTGCGACCTGATCGACGGGCTGAACGAAGATGGCGATGTCGTCGTGGAGACGGGGACGCCGGGTCAGTAGAGACCCTAAGCTCGCGAGTCCTGCTCAAAGCGCTTCTTCACTTTCTTGAAGAAGCCCTGGCTCTCGGGATGGCACTTGTCGCTGCACTCTGAAGCAAACTGCTTGAGCAGTTCCTTCTGTTTGGACGACAGGTGCGTCGGCGTTTCAACGAACAGTTCGACAACCATGTCGCCGTTCGATCCGCCCCGCAGCGTCGGCATGCCTTTGCCTTTCAGGCGCATGCGCTTGCCGGTCTGCGCCCCGTCGGGGATAGACACGCGCATCTTGCCGCCATCGATGGTCGGCATCTCGATCTCGCCGCCCAGCGCCGCCGTGCACATCGGCACAGGCGTGCGCGCAAACAGCGTCTGTCCGTCACGCTCGAAGATATCGTGCTCTTTCACCGAGACGAAGATGTAGAGATCGCCCTTCGGGCCGTTCTTCATGCCCGGCTCACCTTCGCCGCCAAGGCGGATGCGCTGGCCGTCTTCGATGCCGGCCGGGATGGTGATCGCCAAAGTGCGTTCCTTGCGGATCGCGCCACGTCCCGCGCACTGGCGGCACGGCGTCTTGATGATCGTGCCCGAACCCTGGCAACGGCCGCATGTCCGCTCCATGGTGAAGAAGCCCTGGCTCACGCGCACGCGGCCATGGCCTTGGCACTGCGTGCAGGTTTCCGGCTGCGTGCCCGGCTCGGCGCCCGAACCGTGGCACGGCTCGCACTTCTCGGTGGTAGGAACGGTGATCTCGGCTTGTTTGCCGTGGAAGGCTTCTTCCAGGCTGATCTCGTAGTCATAGCGAAGGTCCGCGCCGCGCGCGGGTCCGCCGCGCTGAGCGCCGCGTTGCTGGCCGAAGAATTCGGAAAACACATCGCCGAACACATCGCGAAACACGTCTTCCGGCCGGCCGTGCGCGCCGCCCGGTCCGCCTGCGCCATTGAGACCGGCCTTGCCGAAGCGATCATAGACCGCCCGCTTCTGGGGATCGTTCAGCGTCTCATACGCTTCGGACAGTTCCTTGAACTTGCCCTCGGAGACGTTGCAACCCGGATTGCGATCCGGATGGTATTCCATCGCCTTCTTGCGGAAGGCGGATTTCAGGGCTTTCTCGTCTGCGTCTTTTTCGACGCCGAGAATTTCATAATAAGAGCGCTCGCTCATCGTGACGACCGAACCGAAAACATGACTCTCTACCCGATCCCTGTTCGACCTGCCCGGCGGCCCGAGGGAGGGAGCATCCTCTGGGCCAGTCGTCCTATCGCAGGCGAACCTTAGCAACCGTTGAAACTAGATGGGCCATGACCTTCAGGGATTAAAGCCCCCTCAAGCCATGGCCCATTTGATTCATCACCTCATCATGAGCAAATCAGCCCAATAATCAGGCGCTTTTCTTGTCGTCTTTGACTTCCTCGAAGTCGGCGTCGACCACGTCGTCGCTCCCGCCGGCCCCTGCGGCGCCCGCAGCGTCAGGTCCGCCCTCGGGGGACTGGCCCTTGGAGTAGATCTCTTCGCCCATTTTCATGGCCGCGGCAGCCAGAGCCTGGCTCTTCTCCTTGATCGCAGCGGTCTCGTCTTTTTCGAGTGCGTTTTTCAGATCTTTGATCGCGCTTTCGATGCTGGCTTTGACGTCCGCGCTGATGGCGGCGCCATGTTCAACAAGCTGCTTCTCGGTTGCGTGAA
This sequence comes from Hyphomonadaceae bacterium, assembly GCA_030696545.1. GTDB lineage: Bacteria > Pseudomonadota > Alphaproteobacteria > Caulobacterales > Hyphomonadaceae > UBA7672. Next base: position 2,151 of record JAUYSA010000327.1, on the reverse strand, counting down.
CGAGACCCTCGGCCTGGTTCTTGGTTTCCACCGATTCGCGGCGCTGCTTGTCCACCGTGGCGTTCGCCTCGGCATCCTTCACCATCTGCTTGATCTCGTCCTCGGTGAGGCCGCCAGAAGCCTGGATGGTGATCTTCTGTTCTTTCGTGGTCGCCTTGTCGCGGGCCGACACGTTGACGATGCCGTTCGCGTCGATGTCGAACGTCACTTCAACCTGCGGAACGCCACGCGGCGCCGGCGGGATGCCTTCGAGGTTGAAGTTGCCCAGCAGCTTGTTGTCCGCCGCCATCTCGCGCTCGCCTTGCAGCACGCGGATGGTCACGGCCGACTGGTTGTCATCAGCCGTCGAGAACACCTGGCTCTTCTTGGTCGGGATCGTGGTGTTGCGATCGATCAGACGCGTGAAAACGCCGCCGAGCGTTTCGATGCCCAGCGACAGCGGGGTCACGTCCAGCAGCACGACGTCTTTCACGTCGCCCTGCAGCACGCCGCCCTGGATTGCCGCGCCGACGGCGACGACTTCATCCGGGTTGACGCCCTTGTGCGGTTCCTTGCCGAAGAAGGCCTTCACGGCCTCCTGCACTTTCGGCATGCGCGTCATGCCGCCAACGAGGACAACCTCATCGATCTGCGTGATCGACTTACCGGCATCGGCGAGCGCTTTCTTGCAGGGCTCGATCGTGCGCTTGACGAGATCCTCAACGAGGGCCTCGAGCTTGGCGCGCGTAAGCTTCATGTTCAGGTGGACCGGGCCAGACGGGCCAGCCGTGATGTACGGCTCGGTGATCTCGACCTGCGATACGGTCGACAATTCCTTCTTCACTTCCTCGGCCTTGGAGCGCACGCGCTGCAGCGCCATCAGGTCCTTGCGAAGGTCAACGCCGTTCTGTTTCTGGAACTCGTCGCAGATGTAATCGACAAGGCGGTTGTCGAAGTCCTCGCCGCCGAGGAACGTATCGCCATTGGTCGAGAGCACTTCAAACACGCCATCGCCGATCTCGAGGATCGAAACGTCGAACGTGCCGCCGCCGAGGTCGTACACCGCGATGATCTTGCCATCGCTCTTCTTGTCGAGGCCGTAGGCGAGCGCCGCCGCCGTCGGCTCGTTGATGATGCGCAGAACTTCAAGACCGGCGATGCGTCCCGCATCCTTGGTCGCCTGACGTTGCGCGTCGTTGAAATAAGCCGGCACAGTGATGACGGCCTGCGTCACCTTCTCGCCGAGATAGGCTTCGGCTGTCTCTTTCATCTTGCCGAGGATGAAGGCGGAAACTTCCTGCGGCGAATAATCCTTGTCGCGGCCCTTGATCCAGGCGTCGCCGTTCGGACCCTTCACGATCTCATAAGCGACCAGGTCCTTGTCCTTCTTCACCATCGGATCTTCGAAATTGCGCCCGATCAGGCGCTTGATGGCGGAGTAGGTGAAACGAGGGTTCACCGTGGCCTGGCGCTTGGCGATAACGCCGACGAGGCGCTGCCCGCTTTCCTGGAAGCCGACGACGGAGGGCGTCGTTCGGGCGCCTTCCGTGTTCTCGATAACCTTCGCAACTCCGCCGTCCATGACGGCCACGCAGGAGTTGGTCGTCCCGAGGTCGATGCCGATGATCTTGGCCATTCTACAAACGTCCTTTCTGCGGCGGCCGCCCTCGCCCCTGATTGGCCCGCTCTGCGGCGCCTGGCGTGCTGCGACCCCTTATGGTCCTTGGTTCAATACAACGCTTTGAGCCCCGTCAGAGGCTTTGCGATGCGGCTCATATGGGATCAGGCAGGGCAGGCTCAATAGGGCAGGCTCACCCATCCGTCGATACGGCCTGCGGTTAAGCAGATGGCCGTGCCGCCCGGATGCGTGCAGCGTCTTCATGTGTCGGATGTCGCCCGCGTTCAAGCAGTTCCAGCCGATATTCGGCGTAAGAAAGACCCAATTCTTCCGCCATGCGGGCCTAGCGGACGCCAGTTTCGGCATTGGGGGCTGCGAAAGCCTCCTCCCGGGCCCGGGTCCAGCGCCAATGCTTGAACAGCAGGCTTTCCAGAATGTCAGGTCCGTTATTGTGTCCAAGCCATTCCGACAGGGAGATGGCGACCCCCATCTCCCTGAGCTCGTTCTCGCGCTGTTCACGGTGCGCGGTCCGCCAGCCTGCCGCAGCCTGCTTC
>JAUYSA010000296.1 GCA_030696545.1 Hyphomonadaceae bacterium | reverse complement strand
TGATCGCCAGCGGCATCGGCGTCGCAGCGTTCTTCTGTTTCATGTTCTCGTGGGTCGAATACCTGATCGCCGACACGCTGACGCGATCGGCCGCCACCCCGATCACCAGCAAGATGCGCGCGGTGTTCGAACAACAGGGCGGCACAGACTGGGGCGTCCTTGCGGCGGCGGGAACGCTGACCATCATACCGGGCGCCATCGTGATCTGGTTCGTTCGCAACTACATCGCCAAGGGGTTCGCGCTCGGGAGGGTGTGAGGCGCAATGGCCAAGCCCGCTGATGTCCGCCGCGCAGCCCTCGCGCTTCCGGGCGCCGTGGAGCTCGATTCCCACGGCGGGTCCTGGTTCAACGTCGGCAAGAAGTCCTTCGTGCTCTACTGGGCGAAGGACGGCCGTTGGATCTTCAAGTTGCCGAAGCCACGGCAGGAACTCCTCTTCGAAGCCCGCCCCGACGTGTTCGAGCCCTATCGCGCTGGCGGCATGGTCTGGAGCTATGTGGCGATCGAGGAACTGACAAAGGCCGAAGTCGACAGCCTCGTCACGGATGCGTGGACGACGATCGTCCCGAAGAAGGTGTGGGGGCCGTATCTGGCGGGGTCGAAGCTGTAATTGGAAGCGGACAACTCGTTGTCCGCGTTCCCCGCGAAAGCGGGGGTCCAGCAATCACTTTGAACCTTGTTCCAGATTGAGGCCGCAAGTCAGTATAAGCCCTCATCTAGCACTGGATCCCCGCTTTCGCGGGGAACGCGGACCTCGAGGTCTGTTTCTGGAATGGACGCTGCGGCACTGGCCAGCATGACACCCGTAAAAAACCCGCCCGGCAGCAGGGCTGTTTTCCGCTGCAAATCTGCTAATCTGCCCACGTCACCACCCCGACGGCACAAGGGGCGGGACAGATACGAGTTGAAACGCAGCATACAGAGCCAGGAGAAAAACATGGCCAGTGCATACACACCTCCCGAAACAGTTCGCGCCCGATTGCGCTCCGATGGTCAGAAGCTGACCCTCTGGGGCGCAGTGCTGGGCGGGGCTGGCCTTGCCGGCATCGTCGTGTCGATGGTGCTGAAGGCGGTCTTTCTTGGAATTCTCGGCGGCCCGATCGCGTCGCTCTCATGGCTGGCGCTCGTCGTGGGCGTCGGCATGTTCGTCTGGGGCTTCACCAAGATCAGGGACGCACGCAGCGCCTGATCATGACGCCGACACCTGAACTCTCCGCCGCGCACAAACGAGGCCAGAAACTGTTCATGACCGGCATGGCGCTGGTCATGGGCGGGCTGATCTTCGGCGGCGGTCTGGCGATGGTGTTCTACTTCCTCAACATCAGGCCGGCGGCTATGGCTGCCGGCCTGTTTGGCGTCGCGCTGGCAGTCGCGGGCATCTGGCTTCAGGTGTCCGGCGCAAGGCTGCTGCGGAGCAAGACGCCATGAGCGGCGCCGCCAACTGGATGGGGTGGACGCTACCAACGGCGTTGTTCTTCATCGCCATCGCGCTGATCCTCACCATCATGGGCGTGCTGCAGAAGCTTGCCCCCCGCAACGAACCCCGCGTCGGCCTGCTCGGCATTGCCACCCAGCGGGGCGATCGCCTGTTTCTCAGCCTGCTCGGCTCGGCCTTCATCCATCTCGCGTGGATCGGTCTGGCCCCCGCGAGCCTGCCCCTGTGGTTCGCCACCCTGGCGTCAGCAGTTTACGCCGCCCTCGTTTTCCGGTTTGTTTGATTCCTAGAGAATCCGGTGGCCATGAAGCTGCCGGCTGGGAGGATTTCATGCGGTCGACGATGCGCCCCCGTGCGCTGATGATGGCGGTTGCTTCAGCGCTGGCCCTTGGGCTGGCAGCCTGCGGCCCGGAACAGGCGACCAATCAGGCCCCCAATCCCAATGCAGGGGCAGAGATCGCGAAATTCCTCGACACCGAGATCAAGGACCTCTCCGTCCTCGACCGCGCCGGCCAGGAAGCCGAACTCAACTGGTTCGCCACCGCTGCCGCGCCGTTCCAGGGCATGGAGATCAACGTCGTCTCCGAATCGATCGCGACCCACGAGTACGAATCGAAAGTGCTGGCGCCGGCTTTCTCCGCCATCACCGGCATCAAGATCACGCACACGCTGATGGGCGAAGGCGACGTGGTCGACCGGCTTCAGCGCCAGATGCGCACGGGCGAGAACGAGTTCGACGCCTATGTGAACGACTCAGATCTGATCGGCACTCACTGGCGCTACAAGCAGGTGCGCGACCTGACCGACTGGATGGCGAACGAGGGCAAGGACGCCACCTCGCCCACGCTCGACCTCAACGATTTTATCGGCATCAGCTTCACCACCGGACCCGACAAGAAGCTCTACCAGCTTCCCGACCAGCAGTTCGCGAACCTCTACTGGTTCCGCTACGATTGGTTCTCCGATCCAAAGAACAAGGCCGACTTCAAGACGAAGTATGGCTACGACCTCGGCGTCCCGGTGAACTGGACCGCCTATCAGGACATCGCTGAGTTCTTCACTGGCCGCACGATCGATGGGAAGTCTGTCTATGGCCACATGGACTACGGCAAGAAAGATCCGTCGCTCGGCTGGCGCTTCACCGACGCATGGCTCTCGATGGCCGGCAATGGCGACAAGACCAATGGCGGCCCCAACGGTCTGCCGGTCGACGAGTGGGGCATCCGTGTCGACGAGAACTCCCGCCCCGTCGGCTCATGCGTCGCGCGCGGCGGCGACACCAACGGCCCGGCCTCCGTCTATGCGATCACCAAATATCTCGACTGGCTCAAGAAGTACGCGCCGCCCGCCGCTCAGGGCATGACGTTCTCGGAGTCGGGGCCCGTGCCATCACAGGGCGAGATCGCCCAGCAGATGTTCTGGTACACCACCTTCACCGCCGACATGGTGAAAGAGGGCCTGCCGGTCGTGAACGCGGATGGCACGCCGAAATGGCGCGTCGCCCCCTCGCCGCACGGCGCCTACTGGGAAGAGGGTCAGAAGCTGGGCTACCAGGACGCAGGCTCATGGACGCTCATGTCCACCACGCCCGCCGATCGCGCCAAGGCTGCCTGGCTCTACGCCCAGTTCGTCACGTCCAAGACGGTCGACCTGAAGAAGAGCCACACCGGCCTCACCTTCATCCGCGAAAGCTCGATCCAGCATCCGTCCTTCACGGAGCGGGCGCCCAAGCTTGGCGGCCTGATCGAGTTCTACCGCTCGCCCGCGCGCACCCAATGGTCGCCCACGGGCACCAACGTGCCTGATTATCCCAAGCTGTCCGCCCTCTGGTGGCAGAACATCGGCGACGCCGCCGCAGGTTCCAAAACACCGCAGCAGGCGATGGATGCGCTCTGCAAGGCGCAGGAAGACGTGCTGGCGCGTCTGGAGGAACAGGGCGTCCAGGGCGAAATCGGCCCGAAACTGAATGCGGAGGAGAGCCCGCAGGTCTGGTTCGACCGTCCTGGCGCCCCCAAACCCAAACTGGCCGACGAAAACCCGAAAGCCGAGACGGTGGACTACGACACGCTGATCAAAAGCTGGCAGTAGTGCTAACGGGGAAAAGAAGAAGGCCTCGCAGCGTGCTGCGAGGCCTGCAGTTACCGGGTAGAACCAGTAAAATCCGATCCGGTGCGCGATCACCCTCGGGGTGGTGATTGCGACTTGAATGCATCTATGTCGTTCGCAGTCGCGAATATCAATACCGGCTGGCCGGATTGTTTTTGAAAATGGCGGCTTTGCCCAATACTTTGTCGTGAGCACGCCAGCCGAACGCCGATAGATAAGCGCCGACGCAGATAGCGGGGGAAAGACGCCATGCGATTCAAGGTTCTGCTTGGATGCACATTGCTGTTGGCTGCGGCGTGCCTTTCGGCGCCGGCGCCTTCGAAGCCATCAGCACTTACTCACGTTGTGGGGCCGCTTCCGCAAACGGAGGCAAGCCACGCCTTCGGCGGGGCGGCCTACACGCTCCGGCCGGAAGATCTCGACGGTCGAGGCTATGTCGAGGAGGAGTTCTTCGTTTCCGGCAAGGCCAACGTTTATGACTGGCCAGCATCAGGCGCCGTGATCCGCACGCCGGACGCGCCATACACCACCCGCGTCCTCGTTCGGCGCCCGGCGTCATCCGCGCGCTTCTCAGGCCGTGTCGTGGTCGAGATGCTGAACCCGTCGAACCTGTTCGACCTCAACATCGGCTGGGCCATCCATCACGACGAGATCATCCGTCAGGGCGATGCCTGGGTCGGCATCACGGCGAAGCCCGTGGCGGTCGCGACGCTCAAGGCCTTCGACCCACAGCGCTACGCGCCGCTCAACTGGACGAACCCGCTCGCTGCCGATGACCCGAAGAATTGCGACGTCTCGGGCGACAGCACGAAAGCGAACGAGAATGGCCTCGTCTGGGACATCCACACGCAAGTCGCGCAATGGCTTCGCTCGACTGACGCCAGCAACCCATTCCGCTATGGCCGCGCCAGTTCGCAGGCCGAGCGTCTCTACGCCTGGGGCTATTCGCAGACGGGCGGATTCCTGTTCACCTACGTCAATGCCATCCAGCCGCTCGTGATCGCGAAGGACGGCAAGCCGCCATTCGACGGCTACATCGTCGGCATGCTCGGCGGCCCATCGCCCATCAACCAGTGCGCAGAGCGCATTCCAGTTGGCGACCCGCGTCGACCGATCCGCAACGCGGTTGTCCCGGTCATCCACGTCATGAGCCAGTCAGACTATCTCGGCTGGGCGCCAAGCCGCCGCGAAGACAACGACGCACCGGGCGACCAGTATCGCCATTACGACATCGCCGGCGCAGGACACGCCACGCCCGATGAACTCTGGTTCGCCGCCCGCTCGGAAGACATCGTGAAAGGCGGCCGCACGCCGCCGGCTGTCAACTGCGATCAGGGTCCGCGCAGCCGCTTCCCCAGCTGGGTTGCCTACAATGCGATCTACGGGAACCTGAAAGCATGGGTGGAAGACGGCGTGCCGCCGCCGCCATCACAGAATATCGAGGTGGTAGGCGGCAAGGGCGTCCTCGACGCCAACGGCAATGTCAAAGGCGGCATCCGCTCGCCGCTGACGGATGTGCCGACCTCCACCTGGAACGGTAATTCCACCGGCCAGTCCTTCTGCCGCATCGCCGGCCACGAAATCCCGTTCGACGCAGCAAAGCTCGCCGGCCTCTATCCCAGCCAGCAGGCGTATGAGGCGGCGGTGCGCCAGAGCATCGATGATCTGGTCAAAGCCCGCTTCATAACGCCTGAGGACGGCGTGGTGCTGAAGGCGCGGGCTGGTGAAACCCGCGTGCGGTAACGGGCGGGCAGGGTCTGGAGCGCCTGTTTTCGGGGCTTTTTCGCTGCAAGCCCCTTCAGGCTTGCACCTGCCCCAAATCCCGCTAGGAAGTCCGCTCGCTTGACGTAGGCGCCAAGCGGAGAGGTGGCCGAGTGGTCGAAGGCGCGCCCCTGCTAAGGGCGTAAGGGGGTAACCCCTTCGTGAGTTCGAATCTCATCCTCTCCGCCAGCGGCCTTCGCGACCGCTAGTTGCATCATTTCTGGCCGGCTAGTTGATGCAGTGTGATACTGCCGGAGAGCCTTTCGGGATTGCGCACGCGTTTCGCGGTGATCTGGCCCGGATATTCGCCAAGGAACCGACCCGCATGATCCCGCCCAAGCTGTCCCAATCAATCGATATCGAGAGCTTCGAAGGCCGGCGCGTACAGGGGGCGCCAGGCCCGGTTCTGCTGCGCCCGATAGCCGGTCAGGCCTTTCCGCCGACCATGCTGGTCGAGGGCAACAAGAGTCTGGTGACAGACTATCCAGTGGGTTCCAGATTCAAGGTGCAAGTTGCGCTCACTGATCGGCCCAAGGGTGGTCAGTATCTCTTCAGTTCCTGGCAATGGGATGTGGTTGTCCGCGAACCCGATGCCTGAAGCGGATCAATGGTGTGATGTCGGCAAATCTTTTCGACCTGCTTGCCTCGCGCTTCCCGGCTGACCGTTCGGCGCCATGCTTCATCCTGCCAGACGGAAACCAGATCAGCTACGGCGCGCTAGAATCCGCCGCCGCCCGCGTGGCTGCGCGTCTCGTCGCTGATGGCGTGCGCCCCGGTGATCGCGTCGCGCTGCAGGCCGAAAAGTCGCCTGAAGTCATCATGGTCTATCTCGGCGTGTTGATGGCGGGTGCCGTCTTTGTGCCGCTGAATGCAGCCTACACGCGCTCCGAGGTGGACTATTTCCTTGGCGACGCCGAACCAAAAATCTTCATCACCGATCCGCCCGCCTTTGTCCGCGAAACCGAAGGCCACGACATGCTGGCCCGAGCCATTCCGCGTGAAGCGGGAGACCTCGCCTCTCTGATATATACAAGCGGCACGACCGGGCGCTCGAAAGGCGCGATGCTCAGTCACGGCAATCTGGCCGAGAACGCTTTAGCGCTCCACGCGGCATGGGGCTTCACACCACGCGATGTGCTGCTCCACGCCTTGCCGGTCTTTCACGTCCACGGACTCTTCGTGGCGCTTCACTGCGCGCTGCTCTCCGGAGCGCCGATCATCTGGCTGCCGAAATTCACTGACGCAGACGTGCTCGCAGGCCTGCAACGCTCCACTGTCATGATGGGCGTGCCAACCTTCTACACGCGCCTTCTCGCCAACCCGGCTTTCAATGCAGACGCGGCGCGGAACATCCGCCTCTTCATCTCCGGCTCAGCCCCGCTCCTGCCATCGACCTTCGCCGAATTCGAACAGCGCACCGGACAGCGCATCCTTGAGCGCTATGGCATGAGCGAAGCCGTGATCATCACCACCAATCCGCTCGAAGGCGACCGCATCGCCGGCAGCGTCGGCTTCCCGCTTCCCGGCGTCGAGCTGCGCACCGATGGCGAAGCGGGCGTCATCCAGATCCGCGGCCCGAGTGTCTTCTCGGCCTACTGGCGAATGCCGGAAAAGACCGCTGCCGAATTCACCATCGACGGCTTCTTCATTACCGGCGACGTAGGCCGCGTCGACCCCGACGGTCGTGTGTGGATATCAGGCCGGGCGAAAGACCTGATCATCTCAGGCGGCTACAACGTCTATCCGAAGGAGGTGGAACTCGTTCTGGATGAGCTCCCCGGCATCACCGAAAGCGCCGTGATCGGCCTGCCTCATCCCGATTTCGGCGAGGCCGTCGCCGCCATCTGCACGGGACAGGGCGAGGAAGCCGCCATCATAGCCGCCGCTCGCCTGCAGCTTGCGGCCTACAAGGCGCCCAAGCGTGTGATCTTCGTGCCAGACCTTCCCCGCAACGCCATGGGCAAGGTCCAGAAGAACCTGCTCCGCGAAACCTACGCCGGTCTTTTCCAGCCCTGAGCCAGATGCAGTTCGGGCGGAACCGCTGTTCAAAAGCAGCCCCGCCCGCCATGCGTCCCCGTAACCCAGGAAACTGTCGAAGCGGGGCGACAACCATGCAGGTCCGGGGAGGAGTAATCCGGAGTCTGCACGTTAATCGCGGCCCGGCGGATGCTCCGGAATCCCGCTTCTGCATCTGAAAGCGGATTCCGCCGGAAAACGGGACTCAAAACCTGTCTTTTATTTGCCTGGCGCCCCGCGAGCCCGGGTCCGGCATTTGCAGGGCTGGGTGGCGCGTGTTTAGTCTAGCGCGCAGGGGTAAATTCGTGTCGGAACCAGACAGGCAGCACGCTGACGGCGGCGGCCGCGGAGCAGCTGCTGCGCGGGATGCGCTCCTGCGTGAGCATTATGACGAGTTCCGCCGGGTCGCTGGGCGTGTCCTGAACGGCGATGCCGCCGCCCTCCAGATCCAGCCGACAGACCTTGCCCATGAAGCGGTCATCCGCCTCTCCGGCCTCGATCGTCTCGACTTCAAGGGGCGAACGCACTTCCTCTCGCTTTCCGCCCGCGTCATGCGCCAGATCCTGATCGACGAGATCCGCCGGATGCGCGCCGCCAAGCGCCAGGCGCCGCCAGTCTCCACCCAGCTCCCACCCGAACTCGGCGCGCAGAGCATCGATCTGGAAGATCTGGACCGCGCGCTTTCAAAACTCGAAACGGTAGCCCCCGATCACGCCCGCCTCGTCGAACAACGCTATTTCGCCGGCCTCACGCTGGAAGAGATCGCCGAGATCGACGGCGTCTCAGTCCGTACCGTGAAGCGCCAGTGGCGCGCCGCCCGCGCGTGGCTGGTCGCCGAACTGGGCCATCGTTAGGGCGATGGACACCAGCCTCACAAGGCGCGCCTTCGCGGTCTTCGAGAACGCTCTCGATATTGAGGACGATGCCGAACGCGAAACCTGGTTGATTTCCACCTGCGGCAGCGACACGCCTCTGTTCAGCGAAGTGAAAAGACTCCTGCGCGCCGATGCCGCCGCCGAACGCGCCATGCCCACCGGAGGTCTGCAGCCAAGCGCCGGCCCCATGCCAACGCGCATCGGCCACTACCGCATCGTCGATCTCCTCGGCCAGGGCGGGATGGGCGAGGTTTTCGTCGGGGCGCGAGACGATGGCCTCTTCGACCATGTCGTCGCAATCAAGCGCGTGCGTCCTTCGCTCCTGCCCGAAACTTCCCGCGCGCTGTTCGACCGCGAACGCCGCGTCCTCGCCAAGCTCAGCCACCGCCACATCGCGCAACTCTACGACGGAGGCGTCGATGAAACCGGCGCGCCATACTTCATCATGGAGCTCGTACGCGGCTCGCCCATCGACGCCTACGCTATCAGCGCCGATCTTTCGCCACGCCAGATCGTCGAGAAGATGATTGCCGTCTGCGAAGCCGTGCAGCACGCGCACCAGAACCTCATCGTCCACGCTGATCTCAAACCAGCCAACATCCTTGTCAACGACGCGGGCGATCCAAAGGTCGTCGATTTCGGCGTCGCCCGCGTGCTGCGCGATGCCGACGATATCAACCTGCACCCCCAGACGCCCGGCTACGCCAGCCCGCAGCGCGAAGCCGGCGCGAGCCCCACACCGGCGGACGATGTTTTCGCGCTTGGCGCTATCCTCCGTGCCCTCCTGACGGGCGAAGCGCCGCGCCGCTCAAAAAATACGGTCCTGACATCTCAAGCCATCGAGAAGTCGCCCGCTTTTGCAGAACGTTCCGCCGAATGGCGCACCAATCGCGCTCGCGCTGTTCACGGCGACCTCGACGACATCATCGAGCGCGCCTGCGCCGTGGCGCCAGAAGATCGCTATCAGGCCGCTGTGGCGCTCGCCGGCGATCTACGCGCCTGGCTCGAAACCCGCCCCATCGCGGCCCACGCCCATGATCGCCTCTATGTCTTCCGTAAATTCGTCCGCCGCCGCCGCTGGCGCGTGATCGCCGCCACGGTCGCTGGCTTCGGGCTCGTCGTCGCGCTGATGCTGACATCCACACTCTACGTACAGGCCGACTTCGCCCGGAAACAGGCCGAAGCCCGCTTCACCGAAGTTCGAAGTCTGGCGAAGTATCTTCTCTATGATGTGTACGACCGCCTCGAACGCACGCCCCAAACACTCGCCATGCGCCGCGACGTGGCGCGTGTCGCGCAGGGCTATCTCAACCAGCTGGCGGACACGCCATCCGCTCCCGCCGATGTTCTCCTCGAAGCCGCCGACGGCTTCGCCCGCATCGCGGAACTCCAGGCAGGGCGCTCACGCGCCAGTCTCGGCGACCCACAGGGCGCACTCGAAAATCTCGCCCGCGCCGATCAGATCGCCGCCCGCCTGCAGCAGGCGGACCCCGCCAACTCGAGTACGCTGGATCTCCGCGCGCGTGTCGCCATGCATCAGGCCGCCATCGCCATGAACTCCCGGCAGGAGCTGGACAGCGCGACAGGCCTTCTGGCGCAGGCGGCCAGATACATCGCCGCTATCCCGGCGGACACCCGCATGGCCAAGCTTCTCGCCATCCAGCACGAGATGGAATCCGCCATCCTCGGGAACTGGAAAGCCACCTATGCTGAAAGCGAAGCCCACGCTAGGAAGGGCATCGCCATCGCCGAATCTTTTCCGCCCGATCCGGCAGACGCGCGCGAGGCCCAGTACCTGCTCGCCCGTACCTATGACGCGCTCGGCGAGGCCGTCTATTACGGCGTCGGTGTGCCCGACTCGATCCCCGTTTATGAGCGCCTGGTCGAAATCACCTCCGCCTATCTGGCATCGCACCCTGACGACATGCTCGGCCAACGCCTGACGATCGAGGCGCGCTGGGCGCTCGGCGTCACGCTGCTCGGCGTCGATCGCCCGAAGGATGGTCTGGCAGAGCTGCAGGCCGCCGCCGCCCTTGTGCCCACTCTCCTGCAATACCAGCCCGAAGACACGGGAGCACAGCGCACCCAGCGCATCGTCTATTCAGCCCTAGCCCAGGCGCTCGCCATGTCCGGCCGCTTTGATGAAGGTGTAGCACTTCTGCGCGAGGAGTTGGCCAAAAGCGAAGAGCAGGTGCGCAAGACAAACTCCCGACCCGAGCAGGTGCGCTCCTACGGCGTCACGCTCGCCATGCTGGCGGACCTTTACGCCGACAACAACCTCGCGAAGGAAGCCTGCCCGATCTACGCGAAAGCAGAGCAGGTCTGGCTCGATCTCGAAAAGCGTGGCGTTCTCACACAGCTTGATCGCGACAATTCGCAGAAGATGATCCGCGGGCGCCAGCAACAGCTGAAATGCCTCTAGGGCAGGCCATCGCACACGCCGATTTCACACTGCGCGGCTTTGACAATGTGCATTCCACGTCCGATCCTTGACCGGCAGGCGGAGAGCACCATGACAATCAGATCGTCCAGGATAGCAGCGGTGTTGGCCGTGGCGCTCACGGCTGCATTGGCTGCCTCCGCGCAGGGACCAACATCGTCAGCAGTCGCGCGCGAGGAGTGGCCAGTGCGCGGCCTAACCGCTCCCGCCGAAATCATTGTCGATCACTGGGGCATTCCGCACATCTTCGCCCAATCGCCCCGTGATGCCTTCTTTCTTCAGGGTTACAACGCCGCCCGCGACCGCCTCTGGCAGATTGATCTCTGGCGCAAGCGTGGCCTCGGCCTGCTCTCCAAATCCTTCGGCCCTGCCTATGTGGAACAGGATCGCGCTGCGCGGCTCTTCCTCTATCGCGGTGACATGGAGAAGGAGTGGGCTGCCTACGCGCCAGACGCACGCGCCTCGGTCGAAGCGTTCACCGCCGGCATCAACGCCTATGTCGGCGACGTCCGGGCGCAGGCGAGGCCGCTGCCTATCGAATTCAAGCTGACAGGTTCGACGCCGGAAGAGTGGCGCCCGGAAGATGTGCTCCGTATCCGCAGCCACGCGCTCGTTTCGAACGTCACATCGGAAGTCACGCGCGCCCGCGTCGCCTGTGCAGGGGGCGTCGATGCAGACCTGCTGCGCCGCAAGCTTGATCCGGTATCTCACAAGCGTGTCGTCCCGGCCGGTCTCAACCCTTGCGATGTTCCGAAAGACGTACTCGGCGACTACGAATTGGCCACCCGGCAGGTCGATTTCGACGCGATCAAGAACCGGACGCAGGCGTCTGTCGATCCGCAAACGCGTCTTGCGGAGTTGATGGACAAGCAGCTCAACGAAGGCTCGAACAACTGGGTCATCGCGCCGTCGAAGTCCGAAACCGGCCGCCCCATTCTCGCCAACGATCCGCATCGCCAGCTTGGCGTGCCGTCACTTCGCTATGTGGTCGGCCTCAACGCTCCGGGTCTCAACATCATTGGGGCCGGCGAACCAGCGCTGCCGGGCGTCTCCATCGGCCACAATGCCGATATCGCGTTTGGCATCACCATCTTCGCGATGGATCAGGAAGACCTCTACGTTTACGACACCAACCCGAAAGACCCCGACGCCTACCGCTATAGCGGCAGGTGGGAGAAGATGACGGTCGAGAAGCAGGCGATCGACGTGCGCGGCGAAGCCCCGCGCGAAGTCACGCTGCGCTTTACCCGCCATGGCCCGGTGCTCAACGCCGACACGGCGAAGAACAAGGCCTTCTCCATGCGTAGCATCTGGGCGGAGCCGGGCCTCTCCGGCTATTTCGGCTCGTCGCGTCTGACCCACGCCAAGACGTGGGATGATTTCAAGGCCGCCAGCTTCAACTGGGGCGCTCCGCCGTTGAACCTCGTCTATGCCGATACGAAGGGCAATGTCGGCTGGGCTGCGTCCGGCCGCACGCCCATCCGCAAGAACTGGGATGGCCTGATGCCGGTCCCCGGCGATGGCCGTTACGAATGGCAGGGCTTCTTCGCAAAGGACATGCTTCCGTCCGTCCTCAACCCGAAGGAAGGCTTCTTCGCCACCGCCAACGAATACAACCTGCCTGCAGGCTATCCAGCGGAAGAGCGCAAGGTCGCGTTCGAATGGACCGATCCCTCCCGCGTCACCCGCATCAAGGAAGTCCTCGCTACACTTCCGAAAGTCAGCCTGCTCGACTCGATGAAACTGCAGACCGACAGCACCAGCCCTCAGGCCCGCCGCTTCGTCGCGCTGATAAAGAACGTCCCCGGCGGCACGATGGGCATGAATGTTGATCACGCGCTCAAACTGCTCACCTCATGGGATGGCAACGAGACGGTCGATAGCGCCGCAGCCTCCATCTACGAAGTCTGGGCCAACAAGCATCTCGGAAAGGCGGTGGTCGCGAAGGTCACGCCCGCCGCGGCGCGCGAGATCGTCGGCAATGGCCACCTCGAAGCCATCCTTACCTATCTCGAAAAGCCGGACAGCCGCCTCGGCGCAAAGCCCGCTGAGGCCCGCAACGCCATCATCCTCGAAAGCCTGAAAGCTGCCACTGATGAGCTCGCCGAACGCCTCGGCGGCGATCCGCACAGCTGGACATGGGGCCGCCTCCACCAGGCGAAGTGGGACCCAGCCATCGCCGTACTCGCCGATCCACAACTGAAAGCGCAGATGGGCATCGGCCCGCTGCAAACCCCCGGCTCATCCTCCACGCCCCGCGCCCAGACGTACCGCGCCTCGGATTTCAACGTCACCGCCGGCGCCTCCGTGCGCATGGTGATGGACGTCGGCGCGTGGGATAATTCCGTGGTGATGAACACCCCCGGCCAGTCCGGCGACCCCTACAGCGCCCACTACCGCGACCTCTTCCCGCTCTGGGCCGAAGGCTCCTACGTCCCGCTCGCCTTCAGCCGCGAAGCCGTCGACCGCGTCGCGGAGAGGGTGATCAAGTTGACGCCCGCGAAGTAGTGGAGGCGAAGCAAGTGAGTCGCATATTCGCGCGGTTGGCTAATTCGCCAGCGCAACGAACGTGCAACGCGATCCGATGAGTTGCGACTGTCACGACGCCTTGAAGTTTGGACAGAAATTAATTGGCGCAAGTGCGTTTACTGAGTCACAGTCAACGCGTGGGGGTTCACCGGGTCGACATTGCGTCGATGGGGCGAACTGAAAGGACTGCCGCGATTTCGCGGATGACTGCCACGCTTTTTCTTGTCGCCATTCCAGACCTCCGCTCCAGCATGTTCCCGCTGTGCGACGCGTCGTGATCTGGAGGGGCCTGGGGATGGAAAGTTCGCCATGCTTCGCTCGCTCAAGCGTCACCTGATTGCCATTGCCATGATTGGACTGCTCGCCGCCTGCGGCGGCGGCGGTGGAGGCGGTGATTCGGGTGGAGGCGGCTCAACCCCGAACGCGCCTCCGCCCACGCAAGCCGAAGCCGCGCGCCTTCTCACCCAAGCCACCTTTGGCCCTACGGAATCATCAGTCCAGAGCGTGGTCTCTGGCCGCAGCATCAATTCCTGGATCAGCTCGCAGATAAGCGCGCCCAGCTCCGGTAACAGCCACCTTGCTTACGTCAGCGCCGTGCTCGCTGCCGCCGGCTTCGTCGAGGACAGAGAATTTTACCATTCATGGTGGCGCCAGGCGATTGCAGGCGAAGACCAGCTGCGCCAGCGCGTCGCCTTCGCACTTTCCCAGATTTTCGTAATCTCCCTCAACGACGATGCTATTGAGGTGCGCGGCGCTGCCTCGTACTATGACATGTTGACTCGCAACGCCTTCGGCAATTTCCGTACGCTGCTTGAGGACGTCACGCTCCATCCCATGATGGGCCGCTATCTTACCTTCCTCGCAAACCAGAAGGAAGACGCCGCCGGCACCCGCTCGCCCGACGAGAACTATGCCCGCGAAGTCATGCAGCTTATGACCATCGGCCTCGTTGAACTCAACGCTGATGGCACACAGCGCCTCGACGGCGGCCAGCCCGTACCCACCTACACGTCCGCCGACATTGCGGGCCTTGCAAAAGTCTTCACTGGCATCAGCTGGTATAGCCCGGCTCCCACCAACAGCACATTCTTCGGGGGCAACGCAGACAGCGAACGCTCTGTCCGTCCGATGATTTTCTACCCCAATTATCACTCCACCTCCGAGAAGGTTTTTCTTGGCATAACCATTCCCGCCAGCCCGACCGTAAACGTCGCCGGCGATCTCGACATTGCGCTCGACCGCCTGTTCAACCACCCCAACACTGGCCCATTCATATCCCATCGGCTGATTCAGCAGCTGGTCACATCAAACCCAAGCCCTGCCTATGTCGGCCGCGTCGCCGCTGTCTTCGCCAATAACGGATCGAATGTGCGGGGAGACATGGCCGCTGTCGTCCGCGCCATCCTCACCGATACGGAGGCGCGCGACATGGCATCCGCAGCGAGTTCTGCCACGTTCGGAAAGCTTCGCGAGCCCATAATTCGCATAGCAAACTGGGCGCGTGCTTTCGGAGCTCGCTCGGATAGTGGCAACTTCCTGATCGCCTCAACAAGTTCAAACACGGAGATGAACCAGTCGCCGCTCTCATCGCCCTCGGTGTTCAACTTCTGGCGTCCCGGCTTCACGCCGCCCGGCACCACCCAACTCGGCCAGCGCAGCCTTGTCGCACCCGAATTCCAAGTCGTCGATGAAGTCACAGCGGGAGCCTACGTGAACTACATGCAGGACATTGTCTCCAATGGCATTGGCCTTACCGCACAGGGCAACACAGGCCGTGACGTCCGCCCCAACTACGCTCCGGAAATTGCGATAGCTGACAACGCCAGCTCGCTTGTCGACCGGATGAACAACCTGCTGTTCTACGGCCAGATGAGCACGACGCTGCGAGATCGTATCATTGCGGGCATCAACGCTATCGCAATCCCCGCCGCGACCGGCTCCAACCAGACAGCCATAGACACTGCGAGATACAACCGCGTGCGAACGGCGGTCTTTTTCTCGTTGATCTCTCCCGAATATCTGGTCCAGCGTTGAGGAGCCGAACATGAGCATGTCCAACGCCACCCGCCGTGAAATTCTTCGCCGCGCCACTGCGCTCTCCTGCGTCGGCGCCGCTGCCTCCACCTTCGGTTTCCAGCTCGCCACCATGGGCAGCGCCGCCGCGCAGACCTCCATCGGGTACAAGGCGCTGGTCTGCATCTTCCTGTTCGGGGGCAACGACTCCAACAACATGGTCCTCGCCACCGACAACGATAGCTGGGGCCGCTACTGGTCGGCTCGCCGTCAGGGTAACAACCCGATCGCGCTGATGCCCGCGGGCACGCCCGCCACTGCGCCGGGTGGCTCGAACTCCGTCACGGGGCGCGTACTTCCGGGAGGAAACGCCGCTTACCAGTTCCCTGAAGCTTGGGGCGGCGTCCTGCCAATCGCCACGCTCACGCCCAATCCTGTGCCTCCTGGCACGGACGCGCCCTCCCGCACCTTCGGCCTGAATCCGCACCTCGCTTCGCTTATGCCGATCTGGACGGCCGGCCGCCTCGCCGTCGCGGCCAATGTCGGGCCGTTGATCGTGCCCACGACCAAGACGCAGTATCGCAACCGCTCGGTTCCGCTGCCTGCCAGCTTGATGTCGCACAACGATCAGCAGTCAACATGGCAGGCCGGTTCGGCGGAGGGCGCCCGGCGTGGCTGGGGTGGCCTGATGGCCGATCAGCTGCTCGCCAATAACGGCGTCAATTCTGTGTTCACCGCTATCTCCACCTCCGGCAACGCCGTGTTGCTCGCGGGGCAAAACGTCATCCAGTACCAGATGTCCACCAACCAGACGAACCCGGCCATCCGCATCAACTCCGCCATCTCGAACAACACCTCGGTATATGGAACTGGCGGCCAAGGCGCCCGCGTGCGCGAAATCATCCGCGACACCACAGGCTCCAGCTATTTCATGCAGGACTATGGCGCGAAGGTCATCCGTTCGCAGGATTCCGCCGACCTGCTGAACGCCCAGTTCGCCACCGGCGGCGCTGGCGCCGTCATTCCCGCGCCAACGCAACTTCTCAATCCCATCACACGCAACAATGAGAACAACTCGCTCGCCGTCCAACTGCAGACTGTGGCCAAGGTCATCGCCGCCAACCAGACGCTTGGCATTCGCCGTCAGGTGTTCTTTGTCTCTATGGGCGGCTTCGACACGCACGATGTCCAGAACACATCTCAATCCCCACTGATGGCGCGTCTTGCCCACGGCATGGCGTATTTCGATGGCGCCCTAGCCAATGTCGGCGGCGTCGACATGCGCGACCAGGTCACGACCTTCACCGCTTCGGATTTCTCCCGTACCTTCACAACCAATGGCGACGGCACAGATCACGCATGGGGCTCGCACCAGTTCGTCATGGGTGGTGCTGTAAGAGGAGGCGATGTCTATGGCCAGTTCCCCACCATCGGGGTCGATGTGCAGAACGGCTTCCAGAACCCGAACATGCTCAGCAACGTACTGATCCCGCAAATGTCCGTCGATCAGTATGCCGGCACGATGGGCCGCTGGTTCGGTCTCAGCGACAGCCAGGTCGCTTCAATCTTCCCGAACATCCCGAACTTCACCAACCGCTACCTCGATTTCCTAGCGGCGCCGGTTGCATAGCGAAACGAGGATCGTTTCCCACTCGCCCGGACTCGACGCCCGGCTTCAGGGAAACGACAAGGCGCCCGCGGCTCAGCTGTTTCTCGCCAGCTTCAGCCGCGGGCGCCGGATTTTTCGCTGATAGATTTCGTCCCTGCACCGCAATTAGGGAAGCGTGCAAAGC
>JAUYSA010000295.1 GCA_030696545.1 Hyphomonadaceae bacterium | reverse complement strand
CATTCCGACGCGATCAGGATGCGCTCGGCATTCATGCCGTCGATGATGTAGCGGAAGCCTGAGCCTTCCTTGCCGATCAGGTTCTCTGCCGGGACTTCCATATTGTCGAAGAACAGCTCGGTAGTCGCGTGGTTCAGCATGGTACGTACAGGCTTTATCGTGAGGCCATTGTTCCTGGTCTCGCGCATGTCGACCAGCAGCACGCTCATCCCGTCGGATGTTTTCCCTGCATCGTTCCGTGGGCTCGTCCGGCACAGCAGGATCATCAGGTCTGAATGTTCGGCGCGGCTGATCCAGATCTTGGAGCCGTTCACGATGAACTTGTCGCCGACACGTTTGGCGAATGTCTGGATGCGTGTGGTGTCTGTTCCGCTTGTCGGCTCGGTGACACCAAAGGCCTGCAACCTGATTTCACCACTGGCGATCCTGGGCAGCCAATGCTGTTTCTGCGCTTCGGAGCCGTGCCGCAGCAGCGTGCCCATCGTGTACATCTGGGCATGACAGGCCGCGCCGTTGCCGCCTGAACGGTGGATCTCTTCAAGAACGGCGCAAGCCGCCGAAAGGCCAAGCCCGGCGCCGCCGTATTCCTCGGGGATCAGGATAGACAGCCATCCGGCCTCGGTCAGCGCCTTTACGAATTCAGCTGGATAGGTCCGTTCGCGATCCAGCGCCCGCCAGTACGCGCCGGGAAATCGCGTACACAGCTTGCGCACGGCGTCACGGATATCGGCGTGGCTTTCGGTCGCCATGGGGTCCTCCGTCGCCACACTGCAGCGGTGGGCGGCATCCGTCATCAGCCAATCAGCGGGCGGAGGCAACCTGTCCGGCCAAGCAAGGGATCAGCTCGGTTCTGGCGGCTGCGGATTTGCTGCGCAGGTTGCCGTGACGCAAGACGCCGCTATGGTGCGGCGCGATTCAGTCACGGAATTCCGGGAAGCCGACATGACCAAACTCCGCCGCGCAGCCATCGTCAGCCCGCTTCGCACGGCAGTCGGCAAATTCCAGGGCGGTCTGGCGTCGATGCAGGCGGGCGATCTCGGCGCGGTTATCCTCAAGGCGCTCGTGGAGCGGACGAAGATCAATCCCGAGAAGATCGACGACGTGGTTTTCGCACAGGGCTATCCGAGCGGTGAAGCCCCGTGTGTGGCGCGTTGGTCGGCGCTTGCGGCCGATCTGCCGATCTCGGTGCCGGGGTATCAGCTTGATCGCCGTTGTGGTTCCGGCCTCCAGTCGATCATCGATGCGGCCATGTTCGTGCAGACGGGAGCTGCGGATGTTGTCGTGGCGGGCGGCGTCGAGAGCATGACCAATGTGGAATACTATTCCACGGACATGCGCTCTGGTGCGCGGGCTGGATCTGTGACGATGCATGATCGCCTCCAGCGCGGCCGCGTGATGTCGCAGCCAATCTCCCGCTTTGGCGTCATTTCCGGAATGATCGAGACCGCAGAAAATCTGGCGAAAGATTATCAGATTCCGCGTGAAGCCTGCGACGAGTATGCGGCGCGCAGTCACCAGCGTGCAGCTGCAGCCTGGAAAGAGGGTAAGTTCGACAACGAACTCGTGCCGGTTTCGGTGCCCCAGAAGAAGGGCGATCCCGTCATCTTCAAGCAGGACGAAGGCGTGCGCGCTGATGCAACCGCGCAATCTCTCGGCGCGTTGAGGGCGATCGAAAAGGGCGGCGTCGTAACCGCAGGGAATGCGAGCCAACAGAATGATGCTGCGGCCGCATGCCTTGTCGTCGCTGAGGACAAGCTCGAGGAGCTGGGCCTCGAGCCGATGGGCTGGTTCGTCGGCTGGGCTGCGGCTGGCGTCGAGCCATCGCGCATGGGCATTGGTCCTGTTCCGGCCGTCGAACGCCTGTTCGCTCGCACGGGGCTGAAGTGGAGCGACATCGACCTCGTTGAACTGAACGAGGCGTTCGCGCCGCAGGTGCTCGCTGTCCTCAAGGGCTGGAACTGGAACGACGCGGACAAGCTGAACGTCAACGGCTCGGGCATTTCGCTTGGCCACCCGATCGGCGCGACCGGCGGGCGCATTCTGGCCAACCTGATGAACGAAATGCGTCGCCGTGAAGTTCGCTATGGCTTGGAGACGATGTGCATCGGCGGCGGGCAGGGCATCGCCGCAATCTTTGAACGCGCGGCATGAGTAACCGGCTCAGGCCTTCTCTGTCTCGCGCACTTTTTCCTTCGGCTTGCGCCGGGTGATGCGGCTCCATATCGAACGTCGCGGAGCTTCGGGCGGCTTCAAGCGATCAATGATGTAGTCGAACACCTTGTCTGGCACGCTCACCGGGCAGGCCTTCTCAAGGCCGACAAAGCCCGGCGACGAGTTGGCTTCGCAGATCCGATATCCTTTCTCATCATAGAGGACATCGATACCCGCGATATCGAGCCGTAGCGCCTTCGCCGCGTCGATCGCCAGTTGCGCCATTTCGTCTGGCGGATTGATGCATTCGCCCGACCCGCCGAGCGAAATGTTCGACTTGAAGTTCCCGTTGAGCGACCTCCGCTCCATGGACGCTGCGATCTTGTCTCCGATCACGAGCAGCCGCACGTCCCTGCCATGGCTGCGGGCGATATACTGCTGAAAGATGAAATCGGATTGATGCGCCGCATCGCCCAGCAGGCTTGCGAGATCATCGAACTGCTCGCGGTCCTGGCACAGCACGACGCCTGCCCCGCGTGTGGAGCGAAGTTTCTTCACGACAACAGGAAAGCCCAGTTCACGTTCGATAACGTCCACATCGACCGGAAACTTGGCGAGGATCGTCGTCGGAATCGGCAGGCCGGAGGCGGACAGGAGTTGCAGGGTCTGAAGCTTGTCGGCGCATGCTTCGACGGCTTCGGCGCCGTTTATCAGCGGCACGCCCATGCGCTCAAACTGGCGGATGACGGCGAGGGTGAAGTAGCTGGTTTCGCTGCCGGTCCGAGGAATGATGAAGTCAGGCCGGGGCAGCTTGCCGTTGGCGTATTCGGCCCGCCAGTCACGCTCGGTCGATACGATCAGCTCGAAGTCGCGCGGCCGCAACGCATCGAGCTTGATGCCACGACGCTTGCCCGCCTCGATGAACCTGCGGATTTCCTCCGCTTCCGGCACGCCGTCTGCGACATCATTGTGAAACAACAGCCAGCCGCGCATGCGTCGTTGATCCCGTACAGTACCGCCCCCACGGCCTCCCAACTTCTCAAATCTAGGTCGCTTCCGAAACTTGTCCGCAGCCAGCAGGCCATTTTATGGCGAGCGCCACTAAAGCGCGCGTTTACCTAAGAAACGACGCCGCTTTGTAATCCAGGTTCAAGACATCGGCACACGATATGCGAAAATGGCGGCGGGGCAGGTGTTCGCGTCGCCGCAGCGTGCTGTAGTAGCGGCGCCCAACAGGGCTTTTCAGGGGACGGCAGTGCGGCCTCCAGTAAATGACAATCCCGAGCATACCAGCTGGGTGGGGGCGCTATTGGTCGCCGTGCCATGCGTCTTGCTGGGTTACGTCGCTCGCTTGCTGGTGGACATGGCTATCCAGGGGCAGGTCCCATTCGTCACATTCTATCCCGCCGTCATGGCGGCCTCGCTGATCGCTGGCTTTCGCGCAGGATTGCTCGTTGTCCTGTTATCGACGCCGCTCGTCGTTTTTGCGTTTGGTGTTCAGTACCCTATCGCCACCACTATCGTGTGGCTGGTGCTGGCTTCGGTCGTCGCTGTCGGTTGTGGCCTTGCACAGGAGTTGCGCGCGCGGATCAGGGCGGAGCGGGACGAGCTGGCTGCAACGAAGCAGAAGCTCGAACTGGTCATCCGCGAGCAGACGCACCGCGCTCACAACACCTTCGCGATTCTCAACGCTCTGGCGCAGCAGTCGGCCCAGGGAGCGACCAATGTTGAGGAGTTCCGCGACCGGCTCACCGAACGTGTGCGGGCGCTGTCGTCCGCCTATAGCCTCATGTCCGCGTCGGAACCGGAAGGCCCTTTGTTGCTGGACAGTCTGGTAGCGCTCGCCCTTGCGCCCTTCACCGGCAGTTATGGCGCGCGTCTCAAGATATCTGGTGGACCTGTGGTCCGGTTTGCGCCCTCGGCCGCGATACCGCTCGCGCTTTGCCTGCACGAACTCGCCACCAATGCCGTGAAGTACGGCGCGCTCTCTGTAGGAAGTGGACAGGTCGATTGCAGTTGGTTCGAGCGTGGGCCTGGCGCCTACACGCTTCTATGGGTGGAGAGCAGCGGCCCCAGGGTCGACAACCCGCGTTCTTCCGGATTTGGCACACGCATGATCGGCGCTGCGCTGAACGGCGTTCCAGGTGGCGGCGCTGTACTGAAATTCAATCCGGACGGCGTGCGCTGTGAACTGGCTTTCAACGGCGCCTGAGCTGCGCGCTCACTTCTTCGGATAGGATGCGACGTTCGCCGGAGCGCCGCTCCAGATCGTCGAGCTGTCGAGGTCATAGGACGCCAGCACTTGCGCCTCAAGGTTCACGTGCTTCTGTCCCTTGACCTCGAAGAGAGCCTCGAAATCAGTACTGTCGCCGGTCTTCTTTTCGACCTTGGCGAGCCGGTCCATCTGCGTCAGCGCTTCCGCCACGCCCATGACAGCTGTATCGCGCGAGCCAGAGAGGATCGCGATCCTGTTCCCGGCCGGGCCTTCGAATGTCGAGAAGAACCCGTAATCGCGATACATCTGATCGCTCGGCGCCGCTCGGAACGCCTCGCTGGTGTACATCTTCCCTGTCTTGCGATCGATGATCTGGTCATAGCTTTCGCCGATTGCGAACCGCGATTGCGAGAATACCGGATCACGCAACGCGCCCAAGCCGCTGAGCAGACCGACATAGATGATGTCGTCAGTCTTCAGCCGGTTCGGCGTCAGCTCGGAGGCCAGCGCAACCTGGACCTCGCGTCCTTCGCGCAACAGCGGCGCAAGGTCAGCCAGGGCGTAGGCAGCAGACGCGGGCAGGTACTGCATCGCCACGTCAGAGTATTTGTCGAAACCTTGCGGGTTATCGCGCTGGCTGTGGACGAGATCTTCCTTCGAATTGATCGCGAAATCGCGGACCAGCCGTTTCAGCGTGACGCGTTCCTCGTATTCGCCGAACATGTAGTAGTCGCCCACTACGATCAGCAGCGGCCGCGAGCTGTTGGCGATCTCCGTCCATATGCCGGCATCGGCGAGTTGCTTCTGAGCGGGCTTGGTTCCCAGCACGGCCCACGCTGCGATGTTGCCGCCCAACACCACGGCCGCGAATGCCGCGGCGATCAGGCCCCAACGCCTCTTCGCAGCTGGTTTCCCGAGGGCTGGGGCTACATCAGCAGCCTGCACGGCGTCAGCGGTCCCTGCGTCCGCGCCGGCTTCGCCTTGCGACGCGCCGACAATCCGGTAATCGCCTTTGGGAATATCAAGCCTGATGCCGGACGGCGTTCCATGGCGCAGGTAGAAATCGTCAAGCCGCTTTCGCAGGCGGTGGATATAGACGCGCGCGACAGGGTCATCGCGCAGCGCTTCGGCATCCGCCTTTCCAAAAACAGCGAAGGCAATTTCTGCCTCTTTCGGCGGGCGGCTATCGGCCGAGCGCGAAGCGAGGAAGTCGAACAGTTCTACAAGCCGCCCCGTGGCGCCCAGCACGCCAGACGCACGAACGCGCGCGATCTCCGCCAGCGTGTCGGCGTCAAGAAGGTTGGTGGGTTCAGCAGGCGTAACGGTCATGTAACGTCCACAACACAAGGCGCATACACTAGTCGAGCATTAGGGCAGGAGTCTCGATCGCTCGCCTTCACGGAGTCGCGACGCCCGCGTGCTTTTGAGCCTTCACACAGGGCTGGCCCCTGCGTCAACCATAGCGGCGCAGCCCTGTCAGGCGTTCACGCGGGTTCACAAACACCTTCCGCGCTTGCGCCCAAAAGGGAAATTTCTTGCCATGGCTGCGGCACACGGCCGGGCGCCACCTTGCTCGATGTTATCTGAAGCTGCTTGGGCGATGCGTTCCAGGGGGGGGGGTATGTCGCGCGCCGGACCTGATCAGGCTTCGGTCTCTTTTTTCTTGCGCTCTTCGGGAAGCGGCTCAGGCCGCTCCGCAGCTTTCTCGCCGAGTTGGCGCGCAATGATGTCCTCTCGAATGTTGCGGATCATCCAGATCACGCTCTCATCGATATTCCCGCGCGGGTAGGTGAACGTGTTGATCGCCAGGGCCCGCGCAGCCATCGCCATGGTCGCCGTGAGCGCCTTGACCTCGCGATTGGGGTGGAGGCCTGCCTCACGCGCAAGACTTGCGACCAGCCGGCCATACTCGTCGGAGATGAAGCTCATTGTAGGCGTGACTGCCGCGCGGATCTCCGGATCGCTGCGCGAGCCAATGCGAACCTCGTTGCATGCCATGCCCTCAGGCAAGGTCTGCGTGACGACCGACATATCGACGATTGCACGAAAGCGGGGCAGGCCGGGCGCGTACTTCTCAAGCTCGTTGCGGCGAAACTCAGAGAGCTTCTCGTGCGCATACTCCACTGTCGCGACGATCAATGCCTGACGGGTCGGGAAGTGATGCATCATCGCGCCGCGGCTTACGCCAGCCTCGTCAGCCACTTTTATATTTGTGACAGCGCCATAACCCCACGCATCCAGACAGCGTACCGTAGCTTCGAGAATCTGGCGGCGTGTCGCCGCTGATCGATCCGCGTTCTTGCGACGCTCGGAGCGGGCGGCGGGTTTGGCGGCTGTGGGACCCTTCATAGTCAGGCTTCTCGTTGCGTCAGTCATTCCGCACTTCCCTAGCGACACTCCCTATCACGTCAGAGGTATGTCACATGAAATAGAAACACACTGTCTTTGCGGAACCTAGATGTGTGCAGGCCGCCCAGCAAAAAAACATGCTGACTGGCCGGTATTGTAAGTATCTCCATGGGGCGCATAGTGGGAACGGGGCGGTAACAACGCCGTCGCGTGCGAGCCATCAAAGAGTGGCCGCCAGGGGAAGGAATTTTTTCGAATTTCGAATGATGAAGCGTGCTTTCACGAGCGCGTCCGCGCTTGCGCTTGTCTTGAGCGTCGTCGGATACGGTAGCGCTTCGGCGCAGCAATCAACGCAACCATCAGGTCCGGACCGGATCGCGCAGGCAGATGACTGCGATCTCGATGTTGCGGGCGTACAGACCAACTGCGATCGCGAGCGGGACCGCGTCGTCGTCACTGGTTCGAACATCGCAGGCGCATCGGAATCCGCCGCGCTTCCTGTTGAAGTTTACTCACAGGAAGATGCCGTCAAATCTGGCAACGCTTCTGTGCAGGACTTCATCAAGAACCTGTCGGTCGTGGGCTCCACTGAAGGCGAGACCAACCAGTTCATCGAGGGCCAAGGCAATATCGGCGCTTCGTCGCTCAACCTTCGCGGACTCGGTGGCGGTCGTACATTGACCATCTTCAACGGCCGACGCTTCTCTGAAAATACCAATATGATCCCGCAGATCGCGCTCTCGCGGACAGAGATCCTCAAAGATGGCGGCGCGGTGATTTACGGCGCCGATGCGACGGGCGGTGTCGTCAACTTCATCACGAGAGACAGCTTCGACGGTCTGCTGCTGCAAGGCGACTATCGCGCCATTGATGGCACGGATGGTGACTGGAGCGCCGCTGCGTTGTGGGGCAAGGATTTCGACCAGGCGAACCTGATGTTTGCCGCAGAGTACTCGCATCAGAGCAAGCTGCCGGTGACGGGCCGGGATTGGGCGGTGCGGGAGTACGCGGAAAACGACACGCCTTGGGCGCCGTATGGAAACTACAGTACCTTCATCCTGCGCCCTGGCGATCCGGACTTCCCATTTGCCACGGACTATCCGGTCGTTGGACCCCTGCTCGGGCTTGTACAAGACTATTCGGATGAGGAGTGTATCAACGGCACTGGGCCGGTGGCGGGCATTCCGCAATCAGACTACGCCAACACCGGCTTGCCGGCTTGTTTGTGGAACTACGCGATCCACACGTTCAACCTGATCGAAGAGATTGATCAGGTGCGTCTCTATGGTCAGTTCACGGCCGACCTTGACGATTCAACCCGCTTCACGGCGCAGCTGTCTTACGGCAAGTCCAACGCCAACGAGATTGGCGCTGTTGCAGGATACTACGCAACCAGCGGTACGTCGCCTCAGAGCGGGCCAGCTTTCCAGTATCGCACCCCGTCGACGAACCCCTATTTCGCGGACTTCTTTACACAGAATGCGGCCTCCATCGAAGACCAGACAGGTTTCCCTGTTGGCCTCGTTCAGGCCTTCACGGGTCATGTCGATCAGTTCCTGACGGCGCCGTTCGGCGTGAGCGGCAACCCCGCTTACGGACCGGGCAATGGCTCGTCGCCATCGACGCAGCTTGAGAACTGGAACGCAGTTGCTGCCCTGGAAGGCGCGTGGGGCGACTGGTCAGGCGGTATTCTTGACACCTGGAAGTTGTCTTTGGCCTACAATCTGGCCACGTCCGACAATACGCTGCCCGACACCGTCGCGTACAAGGTTCAGGAAGCTCTGAACGGCTTCGGCGGCCCAAATTGCAATGCACAAGACCTTGTGGTCGACGACTGGGCCGCAGTGGCGCAGCCAACCGATTCCAACAACAACGGCACAATCGAACCTATCGAGGTCGAGCGCTGGAAGCGGGACTTCTACGCAACGATCGGCACGCAAAACCCTGGCGCGGCCGGCCAGAATGGTTGCCTCTGGCTGAACCCCTTTGCCAGCAGCTTCGCCGCCAACGGTACGTTCGGAACGCCCAACCCGCGCTACATCCAGGGAAATGAAAACACCGCCGAGCTTGGCGCGTGGCTGAATGATGAGCGTCAGGAAGAAAGCACACGAAACGACCTCGTCATTGATGCGCTCACGTCTGGCAGCACCCCCTTTGTGCTTCCTGGCGGCGCGGTCATGTGGGCGGCTGGCGCTCAGTGGCGGCAGAATGAAAACCGCGACAACGTCACCAGCGAGTTCATGGATCCGGGTTCGATGCCGTGCCAATGGCCCGGCCAACAACCTGGTATCGGCGGTTGCCCGCCGACGGGCGAGTCGCCGTATTTCTTCTACGGCCAGAACGCGCCGAACAAATCTGACCAGCAGCAATACTCATACTTCGCGGAGGCCCAGGTTCCGGTCCTCGACAATCTCGGCTTCCAGCTTGCTGTGCGTCGCGAAGAGTTCCCGCGTTCAGGCCTCGGCGCCACCGTGTACAAGGTGGCGGGCAAGTGGGACCCGTTCAGCTGGCTGGCTATCCGCGGCTCGTTTGGCACCAACTATGCGACCCCGCCGAACGTGACGCCTGGCGATGTATCGGTCGGACTGTCGTTGATCACCAACGCCGGCAACCAGTACCTGAACGTGTCAACGGAAGTTCTGCCCGGCTTCAAGCCGGAAACGGCCGAGGTCGCGAACTTCGGAGCAATCTTCAATTTCGACCAGGGCTTGCCGCTTGATGGCTCGTTCCGGCTCTCGCTCGACTACTTCAATTTCCAGATCAAGGACGAGATCAAGACCGTCAGCCACAACGACGTCTTGAACTCAGTCTTCCTCAACGACGCCGACTCAAGCGCGCTGATCAACTGCTCCGCGGCGCTGATCGACCGCATTACCTTCATCGGAGGCAAGGGTGCGGCGGGGTGTGTGCAGGGCGCAACGATCGGCGACAACGTTACCTCGGTCGCCTCGGTGCGTGGCAACGGTCCTGGCGCAAATACTGCCGGTATCGATATCGACGCCACGTACACGTTCGATGCACTTGGCGGTGAAATCTCGGCGGGCTTCCAGGGCACCAACATTCTGGAATACGAAATCGAGGCGTTCGTGCTCAATGGTGCCGAGCTTTCGAAAGGGTATGACGGAGTTGGCTTCATCAACTATGGGCGCGGCGGGGACTTTGTGTCCGAGTGGCGATCGAGCACGTCGATCAACTATGAGAACGGCAACCACAACCTTCGCTACATCTACCGCTTTATCCAAGGCGTGAAGGATCCGGGACAACTGGGAACGCGGTTCGAGAACATCGACGACTTCGTGACGCACAACCTGTACTATCAATACACAATGCCATGGGATGAGGATTTTGTCCTCAACCTCTCGGTCGAGAACGTGCTGGATGAAGATCCGCCATTCTCGCTGCAGCAGTACAGCTACGACCCGGCGATCGGTAATCCGCGGGGACGCATCTTCAAGATCGGTGTCCGCAAACAGTTCTAGTCGATCGTACCGCTGTTCAAGGAATAGCCCCCGGCTTCAATGCCGGGGGCTATTTCGTTTTTGGGATAGGCTGCGCTAATCCTGTCCCATTGCATCAGGAGTTTTCATGGCTATCGAGCGGGTTGATCCGGCTGAGGCGGGGCTGAGCGCGGAGAAGCTGAAGCGGATACCGGCTTACTTTGACGGATATATCGAACAGAAGCGGCTGCCTTGCGTCGCCGTGCTCGTCGCGCGGGGCGGGGATGTGGCGCACCTGTCGTTCCAGGGCGCGACCGAGATGGGCGGGGGCAGGCCGATCGGCGAGGACACGATCTATCGCATCTATTCGATGACCAAGCCGGTAACTTCGGTCGCGGCGATGATGCTGTTCGAGGAAGGCGCGCTGCGGCTGGACCATGAGGTCTATCGCTACATTCCGGAATTCCAGGATGTGATGGTTTTCGCGGGCGGGACGGCGGAGAAGCCGGAGCTACGCAAGCCGGACCGGCACATGACTGTGCGCGATCTTTTCCTGCACACGTCGGGGATTACTTATGCTTTCCTGCAGCAGACGCCGGTTGATGCGATCTATCGCGCAAAGGGTGTCGATTATTCGCGGCATGGCGGCGACCTGAAGTCGTTCTGCGAATTGCTGGCGACAGCGCCGCTGGTTTTCTCGCCGGGCGATCGCTGGAACTATTCGAACTCGACGGATGTGCTGGGTCGCGTTGTCGAGGTGGCTTCGGGGATGAGTCTTGATGAGTTCTTCCAGAAGCGGATCTTTGCGCCGCTTGGGATGAACGACACTTTCTTCAGCGTGCCGGAAGACAAGGTTGAACGGTTGATGGCGTGCTATGCGCGCAATCCGGCGAACGGGGTGATCGGCTTGGCCGATCCGGCGGGTAAGGCGGCGGCGTATGCGAAGAAGCCGAATGTGTTTTCGGGCGGGGGCGGGCTGGCCTCGACGATCGGCGATTATTTCACGTTCTGCAAAATGCTCGGCAATGGCGGGGAGCTGAACGGCGTGAGGATACTCTCGCCGAAGACGCTTGAGTTCATGACGCTGAACCATCTGCCGGGCGGCAAGACGTTGAAAGACATGGGCGACAAGACGTTCTCGGAATCGCGGATGGATGGGTCGGGCTTCGGGCTCGGCTGGGCGGTGACGACGGATGTTGTGGCGACAACGCAGCCGGGATCGGTGGGGACGTATTCGTGGGGCGGGATGGCGTCGACGTTTTTCTGGATTGATCCGGTGGAGGATCTGATCGCGATCCAGATGACACAGCTGATGCCGTCGGGCGCGTATCCGATCCGGCCGCAGCTGCAGCAGCTAGTGTATGCGGCAATCGAGGATTAGCGCGCGCGGGCGCGATCTCGCTGGTGAGCGAGTTGGGGTGGGCTTGGGTTTTGACCTGGTGTTTAAGCCAGGCCGATGGTCAGGCGGGGTTTATCCGCCGTTTTTCCCGCGAAGGCGGGAATCCAGACTTTGCACGAAGAGATTTAGAGCGCTTCGCGCGCTTTAGTCTGAAGAGGGCTGGATCCCCGCCTTCGCGGGGAACGCGGATCGAAGATCCGCATCCAGAATGGTGGGTGTGTGC